>NZ_JBBDQW010000078.1:37127-84413 GCF_040905785.1 Tistlia sp. | reverse complement strand
CCTGCCGCTCGAGCGCGCGCGCCTGGCGGTCGAACGCGGCATCGAGCGCGCGGTAGAAGGCCAAGCCCTTCGGCGTCAGGCGCACCTGCACCGAGCGGCGGTCGTGCGCGGCACGACGTTGCTCGACGTAGCCGGCCTCGACCAGCTTCTTCAGCTTATGGGTGATGTTGGCGTCAAGGTAGTTGGCGCGGTAGTTCAGCTCGCCGACGCTGATCTCGTCGCCGCCGATGTTGTAGAGCAGCAACGCCTGCACGTTGTTGACGTCATTGACCCCGAGGTTGCCGAGCTCGACCTTGACCAGCTCGAGCAGCTGCCGGTGAAGCTGTTGCAGGCCAGTGATCGCCTGAAGATACAGACGCTTCGCCGCGCTCTCGCCGCAACCTGCAGGAAAATCGGCTCCGATCATAGCCGGAAGTATCGCATAAATTCTCAAATAGATCACCTCCAAAGGGCAAGTAATAATGCGGGTATTTCTTCAGAAATTATGCACTCATAAGTAAGAACGCCACAAACTCAAAACGAGTACTAGGGCGTATCGGCTGCGCCCGCAAACAGGGAGGGCCGGCGGGGTGCAGGCAGGCCGCCACTAGGGTCCGGACTCATATCCAATAGCAGACGATAGCGGCGATGATGACGACTGCCTCGTAGTTGGTGGCGAGGCGGTCGCATCGGGTGGCGACGCGGCGCCAATCCTTGAGCCTGCAGGTCACCTCTCGGAGGTTGCGAGCCGACGCAACCAAACATAAGGCCCTGAAACCCAACCCGGGTTCAGGGCCTTTCTGCTGTCTGCGGCGGCTGCGAAACTCGGAGCAAGCGGAAGCCTTACGGCGGTACGGCCATCAAGCTTGCTTCCCCGCGGCTGATGCACTCGCGAAGCCTACGCTCGGGATCGAGTGGACGTGGACGTCCCTGCCCGAGTGCTTCGAGAGGATATCGACCGCGCGCTTCTCATGCTCGGCGTCCCTTGCGTTCACCCACAACAGCAGGCCGCCGTGGTCGAGCTGCTCCTGAAGGAACTGCGCATGGCGGCGGTCCACCCACCTGGCTAGCAGCGCCCCGACCAGACCGCCTGCTCCGCCCGCCAAGGTCGCGGCGGCGAGAACCGCGGCGAGCGCGCCGCCAGAGGCCACCACCGCTCCCGCGGCAGCAACCGCGCCGACGTAGAGGAGCCCGCCGATGAGGCCACCCTCGGCATCGCCGATCGACTCCGGGGAGACATAGAAGGTCCGGGGGATCGCGGCGTCGTCTTCCGCCTCCGCGACCCTCTCGTAGCGGTGGCCGAGCTTCTCTTCCACCGCCCGTTCGCTCGCAAGCAGACTCAGCTCGGCCCGATCGAAACCCGAGCTCAGGAGATCGTCTATTGCCTCCTCGAAGGTGTCCGCATCGCTAAAGATGCCGACCGCCTCGCGGACGTCTCCGCCGGTCTGCTCGATGTCCATGGCCCGTCTTCCCTCTGCGCGCGGCTGCTTTGGTTTCATTGCCCTGCCACGACGTGGAACGCCTTGACCTGCATCAACTTCAGCAGCGCGACCAACGGATATCATCAATAGCAATCGCCGAGACGGCCAGGTCCGTGCTGCGTCCGGCCAAGGCCGGCGCGATGGGCCGTGGGCAGGACCCCATCCTCGCACGCCCGGTCGGCCGGGTGTCCCTGGCCTGGCGGGAGACGACCTGGCAGGAGGCGGAGCTTGCAAGGCACAATCGGCAGCGGGAGCGCGAAATGGGAGGCGCGAGAGGGCGCGCCATCGCCGCTCGGCGTGTCGTTCTGCCCCGACGACGGCCAGTTCAACTTCGCGCTCTACTCCAAGCACGCGACGGGCGTGCGTCTCCTGCTCTACGCCGCCGACGACTGCACGACCCCGCTTCACGTCAAGGAGCTGCACTGGAGCCACAACAAGTCGGGGCGCATCTGGCACTGCCGGATTCCGGCGATGCTCGCCGAGCGGGCCCGCTACTATGGCTACCGGATCGACGGACCACGCGACCCTGCGGAGGGGCACCGTTTCGATCCGGACAAGATACTGCTCGATCCCTATGCGCGCGCGGTGCATTTCCCGCCCGGCTTCAGCCGCTCGGCGGCGAGGCATCCCGGCGCCAACCCCGGCCAGGCGCCACTGGGCGTCCTGCGGCCGGAGCCGGCTCCGCCCGACGGCGATCCGGCTCCGCGGCTCAGGCACGGCCACGAGGCGGTCATCTACGAGCTGCATGTGCGGGGCTTCACGCAGCGGGCGAACTCTGGCGTGGCGCCGGAGCGGCGCGGCACCTTCGCAGGGCTGGTCGAGAAGATCCCCTACCTGAAGGAGCTCGGCGTCACGATCGTCGAGTTGCTGCCGGTCTTCCAGTTCGATCCCCAGGAGGGCAATTACTGGGGTTACATGCCGCTCAGCTTCTTCGCCCTGCACGGCGCCTACGGCTGTCGTTGCGAGTGCGGCGAGCAGCTCGCCGAGTTCAAGGCGATGGTGCAGGCCCTGCACGAGGCCGGCATCGAGGTCATCCTGGACGTCGTCTACAACCATACCGCCGAGGGCGACGCGCGCGGGCCGACCTACAGCCTGCGCGGTATCGACAACACGACCTACTATCTGCTGGAGGAGGATCACGCCCGCTACCGCAACGACAGCGGCACAGGCAACGTCGTGCATACGGCGAACCGCTACGTCGCCGCCCTGATCCTGGACAGCCTGCGCTACTGGGCGGGCGAGATGGGCGTCGACGGCTTCCGCTTCGATCTCGCCTCGCTCTTCACGCGCCGGGCGGACGGCTCGATAAACCTGGAGGATCCGCCGATCATCGCCGCGATCCAGTCGGATCCCTTGCTCTCGAACCGCCGCCTGATCGCCGAGGCCTGGGACCTGTCGAGCTATCAGCTCGGGCGAACCTTCCCCGGCATCAGCTGGCTGCAATGGAACGGTAAGTTCCGCGACCAGGTGCGCAGCTTCGCGAGGGGCGGCCCCGCGCAGGCCGGCCAGCTCATGGCGCGGCTCTACGGCAGCTCCGACCTCTTCCCCGACACGCTGGAGGATGCCTTCCATGCCTTTCAGAGCGTGAACTTCGTCACCTCCCACGACGGCTTCTGTCTCTGGGACCTGCTCGCCTACGACCGCAAGCACAACGAGGCGAACGGTCACGGCAATCGCGACGGCAGCGATGCGAACTGCTCCTGGAACCATGGCTGGGAGGGCGACGAGGGGGCGCGGCGCGAGGTGCTGGCGCTGCGCCGCCGCCAGGCCAAGAACCTCATCGCCCTGCTGATGCTCGCCAATGGCACGCCGATGCTGGTCGCCGGCGACGAGTTCCTGCAGACCCAGGGCGGCAACAACAATCCCTACAACCAGGACAATGAGACGACCTGGCTGGACTGGGATCGACTGGAGGCCAATCGCGAGGCCTTCCGCTTCACCCGGGCGATGATCGCCTTCCGCAGGGCGCACCCCAGCATCGCCCGCAGCCGCTTCTGGCGCGACGACGTTACCTGGTTCGGCCCGACGGGCCCAGCCGATCCACGATCGCAGGAGCTGGCCTATCGCCTGCGCGGCGCCGAGCAGGGCGATTGCGATCTCTACGTGATGATCAACGGCAGCGCGCGCGACCTTCTTTTCCGGATCCAGGCGCCCGACACGGCTTGGCGGGTCGCCATCGATACTGCGGGGCCGGCGCCGTTCGACATCGCCGAGCCGGGGCGTGAGCCGCCGCTCGCCGAGCCGGAGCGTCCCGTCGCGGCCCGCTCGCTCGTGGTCCTCCTGGGCCCTCCGGCGATGCGGACCCAATAGGTACCGGACAGGCATGTCGGTCAGGCGTTCCGAAGCAGAGGAGGAGAGCCATGGCTACCGAGAGGCGCTACGTCGTGACCTTCTACAAGACGATCACGACCGATTACGGTCATGACAAGGAGATCGAGGAGCGTGTGCTCGAGGTGACCGCGGTCGACGAGCAGACCGCTCTCGAACGGGCACAGGCGGAGTTCTGTCGCCTGAAGGAGCTGTCGGACTGGAGGCTGCATGCGGACCGCTGCGCGGTCGAGGAGGGAGGCTCCTCGACCTGATACCGCCCGCACGGGAGCCCTCGAGCGAGCCGGGCGGCGGGCTGCGGCACTTGGCGCTGTTCCTCCGGCGCAGCCGCAGATGATCCGGCCCGCTCGGCCGGGCGCGCAGCGAGAAAGTGTTTCTTTGAGGCTGGTTGATCCTCGTCAAGTCCGAGGGGCGGCTTTCGTGCACCAATAATAATTGTCCCATGTCACCGCGCAACGATCGGAGGTGGCCATGACCGAGTTGCAGCTGCCCGTGCTGGAGCATGCGGTCCAGCAGACGAACCTTTGGCTTAAGAAGCTCGTGGAGGAGCACCATTTCCGCGATCGCCACCATGCATACAGCGCGCTGCGCGCCGTCCTGCACGCGCTGCGCGATCGGCTGACGGTGGAGCAGGCCGCGCACCTCGCCGCGCAGCTGCCGACCCTGGTCCGCGGCATCTACTACGAGGGCTGGCATCCGGCCGGCACTCCGGCCGCCTATCGGCAGGTGCAGGACTTTGCCGACCGCGTCGCGGCCCAGTTGCCGCCGACCTTCCCGCGCGACGCCTTGACGACGACCCAGGCAGTGTTCGACCTGCTGACGCAGGAGCTCGACGCCGGGGAGATCGCAAAGGTGAAGGCGACGCTGCCGGAGCCGTTGCGTGGCCTCTGGCCGGCATGACCGGCAGGGTGGAGGCGGCCGCCTCTTCCTCGAAGGCCGGCCGGCGGCGCCTTGTCGTCGCGCGGGACGCCTTCCACGGGCCTGCGCCGGGCTGTCGGCGTGCTCTCATCACCGTCGACCGGCTCGGCTTCGATCACCTTCGGTGCCTCGACCCCAGCTACTAGGAGCTGACGGGCGCGATCGAGGCGCTGTACGAGGACGAGATGCTGATTCTGGTGGCGCTGGCCTGGATCGGCCGCGGCGACTATTCCGGTGAAGGGTGGAACGAGGCGCGCAGCGTGGCCGCCGAGGTCCGGGGCGAGAACTTCCCCGACTACCTAGTCGGCATGCCGTAGCTGGGTGACCTGCTCGAGGGAGCTTCGCCGCGCTCGGCCTGCCCTGGCGAGGACTACGAGATGGGGCGGCTCTGAGCGGTCACTCGAGCGCTTCCACGGCCTCGCGCAGGCGTTCGGTGATCTTCCGGTGGCTCTCGTCGCCCGCGCCGGAGGCCACCAGCTCGCAACCGGCGAGCGGGCGGCCGAAGACGACGCCGATGGGGTGGGGCCGGGGCAGCCGGCGGCTGCGTGGCCAAGCCTGGAAGCTGCCTCGGATGCGCACCGGGATCGCGGTCGCCCCGGTCCGGGCGATCAGCAGGCCGATGCCGGGCGTGAAGGGCTGCAGCCTGCCGTCCGGCGAGCGCCGACCCTCGGGGAACCAGACCACGCTCCGTCCTTGGCGTAGCAGCGCCTCGGCCACGGCGATGCCGGCCAGGCCGCCGCGCCTGGGATCGAGGGCGAAGACGTTGCAGGCGTGGCTGACCAGGCGCATCGAGCCTGAGGCGAACAGCAGGCCGGCCCAGCCCGCCCAGTGGACTCCGGGCAGCCGGCGGAGCGGCAGGGCGGCGGCAAGCGCCAGTGGATCGAGATAGCTCGCGTGGTTGGGCACGAGCAGCAGCGGCCCCGCGGCCGGCAGGTTCTCACGACCCTCGACCCGAAGGCGGAAGAGCAGGGCCATGAGCGTCCGGCCGAGCAGGTGCAGCGCCCATCCGGCGAGCGGCAGCCCGGCTGGAGTCGCTGCTGGGGCCGGCTGTGCTGCCGGCTGTGTAGCCAGCGGCGCCGCGACCGTCTCGCGCAGCAAGTCGCGCAGCGTGAAGATGCGGCCGACCGCCGCTTCGTCCAGGCTGCGGCCGAAGCGCTGCTCGATCTCGATCGTGAGTCCGACCCAGGCGAGGGAGTCGATGCCGAGATCGAGCTGCGGGCTGGCATCGAGGTCGTGCGCGCCCTCGGGAAAGCGTGTCTGCAGCCAGCTCCACAAAGCGGCGGCCGTCGGTTCGGCAAGCAGTTCCCGGTCGGCCTCGGTCGGCTCGTAGGGCTGCGCGGCCTGGCGATGCGCCACGGCCTGCTGCCACAAGGAGGGCAGCCGGAAGCGCTGCAGCTTGCCGATCGGAGTGCGCGGCAGGTGCTCGCGGGTCAGGGTGATCCGCGCGACGCGCTGGAACGGCCTCAGCCGGCCGCCGAGGCGCTCCAGCTCGTCGCGCAGCTGGTTTTCGACCTGCACCGTCCCGCGGGCGCGCAGCGTGCTTTCGTTCGGCACGATCAGCCCGACCAGCGTGCCGGCCTGCTCCAGGACCGCGATCTCCTCGATGATCCCGCTTTCCTGGTAGGTGCGCTCGATCTCTTCCGGTAGCACCGTCTCGCCGTTCGGCAGCGTGATCCGCTCGCTCGTGCGGCTCGCGATGTGGAGGTAGCCCTCGGCGTCGAGACGACCGAGGTCCCTGGTGCGGAACCAGCCGTCGGCGGTGAAGGCGGCCGCGGTGAGGTCGGGCCTCTGCCAGTAGCCGTGGAAGACGTTCGGGCCCCTCGCCAGGATCTCTCCGACCCCGGTCTCGTCGGGATCGGCGATGCTGAGGCTGACGCCGGGCAGGGGGCGGCCGGCACTGCCGGCTCGGGCCCGGCCCGGCAGGTTCAAGGTCAGCATCGGCGCCGTCTCGGTCAGGCCGTAGCCGGTCAGGACCTGCCAGCCGATGGCGAGCAGGGTCTGTTCGACCGTCTCGTCCAGCGCGGCCCCGCCGCTCGCCGCCAGGCGCAGGCGCGGGGCGAGGGCGTGCCGCAGCGGCGCCAGCAACCAGCGGCCGAGCGGCAGGCCGAGCCGTTGCGCGCGGACACAGAGGTCGAGCAGCCGGCGTTGCCGAGGACTCATGTGGCCGGCGAAGGCGCCGAGCAGGGCCGTGTAGAGCCGCGGCACGCCGATCAGTACCGTCGCTTCGCGCAGTGCCTCTGCCAGCGCCGGCCCCGAGGTGCCGGCAGGCAGCAGGAGCCCGCTGCCGCTGGCCAACGTTCCGAGTACGCCGACGGTCAGGGGATAGCCATGGTGCAGCGGCAGAGGCAGCAGCACCCGGTCGTCCACATTGACCAGCCTTTCCTGCCGCAGAGCCGTCACATTGGCCAGGAGGTTGGCGTGGCTGAGCGGCACACCTTTCGGCACCCCCGTCGTACCGGAGGTGTAGAGCAGCAGCGCCGGATCCTCGGGGGCGACCGCCGGCAGCGGCGCCGGTTCCCGGTCCAGCAAGGCGGCCCACGACTGCGCTCCGTCGCTCTCGTCCAGCAAAGACGTCCGCAGGCCGGCGAGCGAATCCGATTGGCCGAGGCGATCGGCGCGCGCGCGCGTCGCGAAGATGCGCCGGCACCGGCTGTCGAGCAGCAGCCCGGCCAGCTCCTCGTCGGGCAGCTGCGCGTCGAGCGGCACCGCGACGCCGCCCGCCGCGACGATGCCGAAGCAGCAGGCGAGCCATTCCGGCGAAGCCGGCCCGACCAGGGCGACCGGCTCCGCTGGTGCCAGCCCCGCCCGCAGCAGGCCGGCGGCCAGGCCGCATGCGGTCCCGGCAAGGCGTGCATAGCTCCAGATCTCCGGCTCCGGCTGGCGGAGGGCGACGATCGCCGGCCGGTCGCCATGCCCGGCCCAGCCCTCGATCAGGCTCTGCAGCGTCGTTGCCTCGACCATCCTCGACCGACTCTTGCGAGCTGTTCATGGGCGTGAAAGCCGACTGCCGCGCGTGGAGGCGCGCCTTGATGTGCGTCAATAGCCTGGATCCAAAGGCGGCTTAAGATAAACCATAGGGGGCTGCCTCTGCTCTATGACGTCTCGCACAACACCTGCAAGGTCGAGGAGCATCTCGCGGAGGGCCGCGCGGCAGCGGCCAGCAAGCGCTCGGTGCAGCCTCGGCCGACGCGACCGGCTCCGTCCTCGAGCCGCATGGCCACCCGCTTCAGGGCCTCGCTGAGCTCGCTCCAGGCGTGCTCGGCATCGGCCTTGAGGTCCTTCCCAGGCATCACTGCCGGCCTTGCGCAACCCTTCGAGCTGCTTGCGCAGGCTGTCCTGCCTGCCGTGCAGAGCCTCGATCTCCTCGTAAAGCCGCAGCCTGGCGTCCGCCTTCGCTGTGCGGCCCGACGAGTGCCGTACGGGCGAGGCGCGGCGTTTCTGACGTGGGCTCAGCTTGCGGCGCGGCGGCGGCCGGTCGGATCGACGGTCGTCGCCTGTGGCCCGGCGGCGCTTTCGCCGTACGCGACGACGAGCCGCACCTCGTCGCCCGGCGCGAGCTGCCCGAAGTCGCCGACGACCGAGTTGCGGTGGAAGTAGATCTCATTGCCCTCGCCGTCGACGGCGAAGCCGTGGTCGGGGAACAGCCGCGCGACGCCGGCAAGCAGCGGCGGCTCGTGGGTCTTGACGTCGCCGCGGATCCGGCGCGCGTAGTCCTCGAGGCGCCGTCCGGCGGCGTCGAAGGCGTCCCGGATGGCGACGTAGACGTCCTCGTGCGCATGGTCGAGAGGCTTGTTGTGGGCGACCTCGATATCGTGGCCGGGAACGCCGATCAGCACCTTCACCCGATAGAGCTTGCCCTGTCGACCGTGGCGATGGGGCGCCTCGACGACGACGCGGCAACTGACAAGCCGGTCGAACAGGCGCTCGAGGCGGGCTACCCGCTCGCGAATCCGCGCCTCGACGGCGGGCGACGGGTCCATGCCGTGAAAGGCGATCTGCAGAAGCGTTTGCATCGTGGATTCCTCCCTCGGCGCGTGGCGCACACTATGCCGCCGATCGCCGCCGAGCCTGGCTCCATGTAGGGCCGGCCGGCGGGCCGCCGCCTTGACCTGCGTCAAGGCTGGCCGCTGCCGAAGCCGTTCGGAGGCCCGGCACGATGCGAATCCGGGTGAGCGCGCGCGACTGCCGATAAATCCCGAGCTCGTTTGACCAGGATCAAGGGCGGGGTCCGCGCCCGCCCCTAGGCTGGTGTCAGATCGCTTGTCATCGGCAAGCCTGGGCCACGGGACGGGGCTGGATGCAGGATCCCTCGAAGAAGCTCGCAGCCAGGATCTTGAGCTGGGCCCTCGTCGGCCTCATGCTCGCGATCGCCTTCGGGCTGTTCCGCGGCCCCGACGAACGTGCCACGGCGCTCGACCTGACCTATTCCGAGTTCAAGGGCCTGGTCGAGCGGGGACAGGTCGAGGCGGTCGTGTTCCAAGGCGACCGGATCTCGGGCAGCTTCTCGAGCGCCTACGAGGGCCGGCCCGGTCAACGTTCGACCAGCTTCACGACCCGGAAGCCGCCGCTCGAGGACAGAGGGCTGCTCGATTTGCTCGACGAGCGCGGCGTCGAGGTTGCGGCAGAGGAGGCGGGCGGCGGCTCGGCAGCCTGGCTGGTCGGGCTGCTGCCGTGGGTCCTGATCCTCGGCGTCTGGTACTTCCTGCTGCGGCGGATGTCCGGCCTCTCGGGCGGTCTCGGCCGCGGCGGGCTCGGCGATTTCCTGGGCGAGCGGACCCGCAAGGTGGAGCCGGCCTCGGCACCGAAGGTTCGCTTCGCCGACGTCGCCGGCCAGGACAACGCCAAGGCCGAAGTCGCGGAGCTGCTGGAGTTCCTGCGCGATCCCGGGCGCTACCGGCGCCTCGGTGCGCAGGTGCCGCACGGCATTCTGCTCGAAGGCCCGCCGGGGACCGGCAAGACGCTCCTCGCCAAGGCGCTGGCGGGCGAGGCCCAGGTGCCCTTCTTCCACATCTCGGCCTCCGAGTTCATCGAGGTCTTCGTCGGCGTCGGCGCATCGCGGGTCCGCAAGCTGTTCCAGGACGCCAAGCAGCACGCACCCAGCATCATCTTCATCGACGAGCTCGACAGCGTCGGCCGCGTGCGCGGCGCGGGTTTCGGCGGCGGCCACGACGAGCGCGAGCAGACGCTCAACCAGATCCTCGCAGAGATGGACGGCTTCGAGGGCCACGAGGCCGTGGTAGTGCTGGCGGCGACCAACCGGCCGGATGTCCTCGATCCGGCCTTGCTCCGGCCCGGCCGCTTCGACCGGCACGTCACCCTCGAGCTGCCCGACATGAAGGCGCGGGTCGCCCTGCTCGAGGTGCACGGCCGGGACGTGCCGCTCGAGGCAGACGTCGATCTCGAGCGGATCGCGGCGGGCACGCCCGGCTTCTCCGGCGCGGACCTCAAGAACCTGGTCAACGAGGCG
The DNA here is from genome assembly GCF_040905785.1 of Tistlia sp. NCBI lineage: Bacteria > Pseudomonadati > Pseudomonadota > Alphaproteobacteria > Rhodospirillales > Rhodovibrionaceae > Tistlia > Tistlia sp. The sequence continues at coordinate 74,240 of NZ_JBBDQW010000078.1, read as the reverse complement.
GCGATGGCGGCCGCGCGGGAGAACCTGGAGCGCGTGAGCGCGCGCCACTTCGACGAGATGCGCGACCGCATCATGATGGGCGCGCTGCGCACCCTGGCGATCCATGAGGACGAGCGGCACCGCCTGGCCGTGCACGAGTCCGGCCACACCGCCGTCGCCTACTACCTGCCGACCGCCGACCCGATCCACAAGGTGACGATCATCCCGCGCGGGCGCTCGCTCGGCAGCACGCACCAGCTGCCCGAGATCGAGCGCCATACCCTGCCGGAGGACTTCCTGCGCGACCGGCTGGCCGTGATGCTGGCGGGGCGTGCGGCGGAGCAGCTCTTTCTCGACAGCAGGAGCTCCGGCGCAGACGAGGACATCCGCATGGCGACGCAGCTCGCGCGCTGGATGGTCGGCCGCTGGGGCATGTCCGAGGAGGTCGGGCCGGTCGACGTGCGTGACAGCGAGGAGCATCCCTTCCTCGGCCGCGAGATCGCCCAGCCGCGCCATTTCTCGGAGGCGACGGCGGCGTCGGCCGACAAGGCGATTCGAGCCTGCCTGGCTGAGGCCGAAAGGCGGGCCGGCGAGCTGCTCGAGGCTCACCGGCCGCAGGTCCGACGCCTGATCGCCGAGCTGGAGAAGCGGGAGACGCTGGACCGTGCGGCGGTGGCGGCCTGCCTCGGACCGAAGGAGGTGGCGGCGCGTCGGAAGCCCGCGCCGCCTTTGCCCGGCCTGGAGCAGGCCGGCGACCTCTGATTCACGGCTCACTACGGGAGGACGACATGACGAAGGGCGTGACCTGGATCCTGGTCGCCGATCATCAGCGGGCGAGCGTCTACGAAAAGACCGGCCCTGACGGCGAATTGCGGCTCGTGGAGGGGCTGGACGCGGCGGCCCACCTGCCTGCAGGGCGAGACATCCTGTCGGACCGGCCGGGGCGCAGCTTCGAGAGCAGCGGCATCCTGCGCCACGCCGTCGAGCCGCGCAGTGATCCCCGCCGCGAGCGGGCGATCCACTTCCTGCAGGAGGTCGTCGAGGCTGTCGACCAGGCAGGTCAGCGGGGCGCCTTCGATCGGCTGCTGCTGGTCGCGCCGCCGCGGGCGCTCGGCGAGCTGCGCAAGCTGCTGCCGGAACGACTCGCCGGCAAGGTGACGGACGAGCTCGCCCAGGACCTGACCAAGCACACGGTCGGTTCGCTCGCGGCACATCTCGCCGCGCATGGGAAGACCTGAAGGCGCATCGAGCCCGAGGCAGCGGCGCCCGCCTCAGGCGCCGAGCTTGACGGCGAGGTAATCGGTGGCGCCTGCGACCGTCAGCAGCTTCGGGTAGTCGGCTTCGGGAATCTCGACCTGCAGGCGCTTGTGCAGGGCGATCACGAAATTCAGAAAGTCCATCGAATCGATGTCGAGCGCCTCGCGCAGGTCGGCTCTCGGGTCGGTCGTGCCCGGGTCGGTTTCGGGGGCGATGTCGCTCAGCGCCCCGATCACGGTCTGGCGGATCTCTTCGCGGGTCATAGCGCCTCCGGGTGCTGAAGCAGCCGCTCGACCTCGAGCAGCAGCAGGGCGCCGCGATGGCCGTCGCTGACTCGGTGGTCGGCCGCCAGCGTCGCCGTGATGGTGGGGCGTGGCTCGACCCGATCCTCGACGACCCAGGGTCGGGTCGCGACTGTTCCGAACCCGACGATCGCGACCTGCGGCGGGTAGATGACGCCGAACAGGCTCTCGACCCCGCGCTCGCCCAGGCTCGAGACGGTGACGGTCGGCTCGAACAGCTCCGAGCTGCGCAGCCGCCCGGCGCGCACGCGCGCGACGAGGTCGCGCAGCGCGGCCATCAGCGCCTCGAGGGATCTTCCATCGGCATCGCGGATCGCCGGCGCGATCAGCCCGCCGCCGCGGATCGCGACGGCGACGCCGAGGTGAATGCCCTCGCCGGGGCGGAACGACCCGTCGCTGTAGAAGCCGTTGAACTCGGGAAAGGCCTTCAGGGCCAGCGCCACGGCCTTGAGCAGCAGGACCGCAGGCAGCAGCCGTTCCGGCGGTTCGCGCTCCGCGTTGATCCGGGCCAGCCAGGCGAGCGGCGTGCTCACCTCGATGGTATGGGTGAGGTAGTAGTGGGGGATCTCGCGCTTGGAGCGCGCCATGGCCGCGGCGATCGCCTTGCGCATCTCCGCCAAATCGAGCCCATGCCGCTGCGGCGGCGCCCCCTCCGGCGCCGCGGTCGGGGCGGCGCGCTCGAGGTCGGCGCTGACAACGGCGCCGCCCGGCCCCGTGCCCTGGAGCCCCGCCAGCGACAGGCCCCTTTCGGCGGCGAGCCTGCGCGCCGCCGGAGAGACGCGCACGGGGCCTACGGGTGTCGGCGGCATTGGGACCCGCGTCGGTGCCGGCGCGGCGGCAGGGGGTGGGCTCGGCGGGGGTGGGCTCGGCGGGGGTGGGCTCGGCGGGGGTGGACTCGGCGGGGCCGGAGGTGGCGGCGCGGGAGGCGCCGGAGCAGGGGCCGGAGCAGTGGGCGCTTGCGGCTCCTCGGACGTGCGGACAAGGGCCAGCGGTGTGCCGACCGGCACCTCGGTGCCGGGCTCGACCAGCAGGCGGTCGAGGATGCCGGTCTCGAAGATCTCGACCTCGATGGCGCCCTTCTGGGTCTCGACGACCGCGACGATGTCGCCCCGCCGCACCTCGTCTCCGGGCTGCTTCAGCCACTCGACGAGGGTGCCGGCCTTCATGTCGGCGCCAAGAGAGGGCATGCGGAACTCGGCCATCAGCCCGCGAGCGTCGCTCGCGCGGCCGCGGCGATCGCCTCCGGTTGCGGCAGGGCCGCCTGCTCCAGGTGGCTGGGGTAGGGGATCGGCACCTCGGCCGAGCAGACGCGTCCGACCGGTGCGTCGAGGCTCCAGAAGGCCTGCTCCATGATCTGCGCCGAGACCTCGGCGGCCAGGCTGCCTGTCCTCCAGCCCTCGTCGACGACGACGGCGCGGCGCGTGCGGCCGACGGAGGCGGCGATCGTCGCGGTGTCGAGCGGCCGCAGGCTGCGCAGGTCGATCACCTCGGCCTCGACGCCTTCGGCGGCGAGCGTCTCGGCCGCGGCCAAGGTCTTGTGCAGCGTGCCGCCGTAGGCGATCAGCGTGACGTCGCGGCCCGGGCGGCGGATGGCGGCCTTGCCGATCTCGACGGCGCCGGCGTCGGCGGGCAGCTCGCCTTCCATGTTGTAGAGCATGACGTGCTCGAAGATCAGCACGGGGTTGGGGTCGGCGAGCGCGGTCGCCAGCATGCCGCGCGCATCCTCTAGCGTCGCCGGCGCCAGGACCTTGAGGCCCGGAACGTGCGCGTACCAGCCTTCGAGGCTGTGCGAGTGCTGCGCCGCGAGCTGGCGTCCGGCGCCGGTCGCCATGCGGATGACCAGGGGCACGTTGAACTGACCGCCGGACATGTGCAGCAGCGTGGCCGCCGTGTTGACGATCTGGTCGAGCGCCAGGAGGCTGAAGTTGACCGTCATGATCTCGACGATCGGCCGCATGCCGCCGAGCGCTGCGCCGATGCCGGCGCCGACGAAGGCTGATTCCGACAGCGGCGTATCGCGGATGCGCTCGGGCCCGAACTCAGCGAGCAGCCCCTTGCTTACCGCATAGCAGCCGCCGTAGTGGCCGACGTCCTCGCCCATCAGGAAGGTCCGCTCGTCGGCGAGCAGCGCCTCGCGGATCGCCACGCGCACCGCCTCGCGGTAGGTCGTCGTGGCGTTCCTCGGGGCCGCCGGGGCGCCGCTCATGCCCCGCTCTCGAGCAGGACGTGCTTCGTCAGGTCCTCGACCGGCTCCCAGCTGCCCGCCTCGGCGAAGGCGACGGCGGCCTCGACCTCGGCGGCGACCTCGTCCTCGATGGCGCGGACCTCCGCCTCGTGCAGCAACTCGTTCTCCGTGAGCCAGTTGCCGAAGCGCAGGATCGGGCCGTGCTGCTTCCACGCCTCGACTTCGGCCTTGTCGCGATAGAGCTCCGGGTCGAACAGGGAGTGGGCGCGGAAGCGGTAGGTGCGGCATTCCAGGAATTGCGGCCCCTGGCCAGCGCGGATCGCCGCCGCGGCGCGCTGCGCCGTCGCTTCGACGGCGACGACGTCCATGCCGTCCACGACCTCCGAGGGCATCCGGTAGCCCTCGGCCTTGCGGTGGATGTCGGTCTCGGATTCGGAAAGCCGAAGCGCCGTGCCCATGGCGTAGAGGTTGTTCTCGCAGACGAACAGCACCGGCAGCTGCCAGAGCGCCGCGAGGTTCAGGCTTTCGTGGAACTCGCCCTCGGCCACCGCGCCCTCGCCGAAGAAGCAGGCGGTGACGCCGGGGCGGCCCTGCATCTTGTCCGCCAGGGCGAGCCCGACCGCGAGCGGCAGGCCGCCGCCGACGATGGCATTGCCGCCGTAGAAGCGGGTCGCGGCGTCGAAGATGTGCATCGAGCCGCCGCGGCCGCGGCTGCAGCCCTCCTGCTTGCCGTACATCTCGGCCATGACCGCCGGCATGGCGAGGCCGCGCGCGATGGCGTGGCCGTGCTCGCGGTAGGTGGCGACGACGGCGTCGTCCGGCGCCAGCGCCTGCATGACGCCGACCGCCACCGCCTCCTGGCCGATGTAGAGGTGGAGGAAGCCGCGGATCTTCTCCTGTTGGTAAAGCTCGGCGCATCTCTCCTCGAAGCGGCGGATGCGCAGCATCTGACGCAACAGGGTCGCCAGGTGCGGCCGGGTCAGCTGGGGCTTCTTGGCGGTCGCGCCGGTCATCGCTCGTCGCTTTCGAGCGTCGAGAGGTCACCCTCCGGCAGACCCAGCTCGCGGGTCTTCAGCAGGCGGCGCATGATCTTGCCGCTGCGCGTCTTCGGCAGGTTCTGCCGGAAGTCGATCTCCTTCGGCGCGACCGCCGGGCCGAGGCGCTTGCGGGCGTGGCCCAGCAGCTCCTTGCGCAGGGCCTCGCCGGGCTCGTAGCCGGTCTTCAACGCGACGAAGGCCTTGACCGTCTCCCCGGCAATCGGGTCGGGCTTGCCGATCACCCCGGCCTCGGCAACGGCGGGGTGCTCCATCAGGGCGCTCTCGACCTCGAAGGGACCGATCAGGTGGCCGGCTGACTTGATCATGTCGTCGGCCCGGCCGACGAACCAGAAATAGCCGTCGGCGTCCTGCATGGCGAGGTCGCCGGTCAGGTACCAGCCGCCGACGAAGCACTTGCGGTAGCGCTCCTCCTCGTTCAGGTAGCCGCGGAACATCGAGGGCCAGCCGGGGCGCAGCGCCAGCTCGCCCGTCGTCATCGGCTCGTCGAGGACGCGCACCTCCTGCCCGGCGCGCTCGACGATCGCCGCCTCGACGCCGGGGACCGGCCGGCCCATCGAGCCGGGCTTGATCGCCATGGTCGGATAGTTGGCGATCATGATGCCGCCGGTCTCGGTCTGCCACCAGTTGTCGTGGAACGGCCGGCCGAAGGCCTCCGCTCCCCAGACCACGGCCTCGGGGTTGAGCGGCTCGCCGACGCTGGCGAGGAAACGCAGGTGGCTCAGGTCGTACCTGCGCAGGACCTCGCTGCCGAGCTTCATCATCATGCGGATCGCGGTCGGCGCCGTGTACCACACCGTCACCTGCTCGTCCTGCAAGGTGCGGTACCAGCGCTCGGCGTCGAACTCCGCCTCGTCGACGACCAGCGTAGCGCCGTTGGTCAGGGGGGCGACGATGCCGTAGGACATGCCGGTGACCCAGCCCGGGTCGGCGGTGCACCAGACCCGGTCGTCTGAGTGGATGTCGAGCGCCAACCGGCCCGTGACGTGGTGTGCCACGACCGCCTCGTGCACATGCACGGCACCCTTGGGCCGTCCGGTCGTGCCGCTCGTGAAGTGGAGCAGCGCCATCTCGTCCGGCCGGGTCGGCGCCACCTCGAAGCTTTCCGATGCCCGCTCCATGGCGGCGGCGAGCGAGGCCGTGCCAGGCGGCAAGGCGTCCTCGCTGGCGTCGGCCAGCAGGACGTGCTGGAGGCCCGGCAACTCGTCCCGCCAGGCCATGACCTTCTTCCGGTAGAGCGCCTCGGTCGTGACCAGCACGCGCGCGTCGCCCAACTCCATGCGCGAGCGCAACGGCTCCGGCCCGAAGGCGGAGAAGAGCGGCGAGAAGACGCTGCCGTTCTTCAGCGTTCCGAGGGCCGCTATGTAGAGCGCCGGAATACGGCCGGCGAACCCGAAGACTCGGTCGCCTCGGCCGACGCCCAGCTCGGTGAGGACATTGGCGAAGCGGCTGGTCAGCCGCGCCAGGTCCTCATAGGTGAAGTCGCGGCCGGTGCCGTCCCTGCCGAGCCAGCGCAGGGCCGGCCGCTGGCCGCGTCCATGGGCAAGATGGCGGTCGACCGCCTCATGGGCGATATTGAGGCCGCCGCCCGGCAGGCCGTCCAGCTCCTGCCGCGCCGCCTGCCACGAGAAGCTGGCGCGAGCCTCGCCGTAGTCGCGCAGGTTGGGGGGAACGGCAAAGCCGCTCTTGGGTTTCTCGATGGTATCCCACGGCATCGCGCGACGTCCTCGCGGCTTGGGTGGGGCGGACAGGTTCAGCTTGAAACAGCTTCGCCACGGCGGCCGCCGGGCGCCTTGACCTGGATCAAGACTCCAGGGCGCCGCCGGCGGCTTCCACTCAGCGCTCTACGAGCGCGACGCCGTCATGGACGCGGTCGCTCGGATAGAGCACGACCCGTTGGCCGGCCGAGAGGCCGCCGCGGATCTCGACCGCCAGGCTGTTGCGCTCGCCGATCTCGACGGGCCGAAGCCGTGCCCGCCCGTCCTCGGCCAGGAACACCGCCCAGCCGTCGCCCTCGCGGAATAGCGCGCCGAGCGGCAGCTTGAGGACCTCCGCCTGGAACAGGATCACCCCGACGTCGACCCGGTAGCCGTGGCCGAGGCGGCCCCAGGATGTCGGCGGATCGGTGAGGTCGAGCACCACGTCGACCCGCTGCTCCTCGATGCCGAGCGCCGAAACCTTGGTCTGTCCGAAGGGCTCGATCCGCCGGACGACGGCAGCGAGGTCGGAGCCGCCCCAGCGGGTGATCAGCGCCGGCTGCCCGGGCTCGATCCGTACCGCGTCCTCGGACAGCAGGTCGACCACGACTTCGAGGTCCCCGGGATCGCCGATCTCGAGCAGCGGCGTGCCCGATGCGACGACTCCTTCGCTCTCCCGGATGACGCGCAGCACCAGTCCGCTGACCGGAGCGGTCACGCGCACGCATTCGCAGTCGCCGCTGCGCTGTTCGATCTCCAGGCGCGACAGCAGGTACGAGCGCGCCTGGACCAGCTCGTTCTCCCGCATGTCGAGCGCCGCCTTGGCCGTCGCGAGGTTGGCCTTGGCGACCCGGTTGGCCCGTTCCGCATCGTCCAGCGTCCGCTGCGCGATGGTTTCCCGGCGGACCAGGCGGCGGGCGCGATCGAGCTCGGCGGCGGCGAAGGCCAGGTCGGCCTCGGCGCCCTCGCCCTCGGAGGCCGCGAGGTCGCGCGCCGCCCGGGCCGCCTCGACGGCGGCCCGCCGCTCGGCCTCGCTGCGCACGTCCAGAAAGGCGGGTGCTGCGGGCTCGATCACGGCGAGCTCCGTCACGCCGGCTTCGACGGGGTCGCCGGCTTCGGCGTCGATCCGCAGCAGCTGCCCGCCGACCGGCGCGTGAAGGGTATAGACGTCGCGCACGCGGGCCTCGCCTTCGTCGTCGACGGAGACCCGCAGCAGGCCGACCTCGGCAACGGCGAGGTCGACCGGTACCGGCTGTGGCCGCAGGGCATAGCCGATGGCGGCAGCCAGCAGCGCCAGCAGCGCGCCCCAGATGACCAGCCTGCGCCCCTTCACGCCCACGCCGCCTACTCCCTTGTCTTGAGGACTGCGACCAGGTCCAGGCGGTCGAGCCGCCGGCGCACGAAGGCCGCGCAGGCGACCGTCGTCGCCAGCGCGATCAGCGCGGCCTTGCCGTAGGTCGCGTCGAGGATCACCAGAGGCACGCGGAACAGTTCCGTCTCGAAGGCGCTCGCCATGTGCCAGGCGAGGCTATAGCCGATGACACAGCCGAGCGGGATCGCGAACCATGTGAGGATGCCGATCTCCCCGAGCAGGATGTAGGAAATCTCCCAGCGGCTGAAGCCAAGCACGCGCAGGGTCGCCAGCTCGCGTGCCCGCTCGGAGAGGGCGATACGGATCGAATTGTAGGTCACTCCGACCAACAGCGTCGCAGCGAAGGCGATGAAGAAGCCGACGAAGATGTACATGGTCGTGCCCAGGGTCTCGTAGACCTTGTCGATCGCGGCCTGACGGAACAGCGCGCCCGTGACGTTGGGAATCTCCTTCAGCCTGGCCAGGAAGGCCGGGCGCTCAGCGGCGTCGACCGCGACCTGCAGCCCGCTCACCACACGGCCGTCGCGCATCAGCCGGTTGAGGGCGCCCAGCTCCATGTAGGCCGGCCTGCCGAGGTAGGTGTCGAAGATCCGCACGACCGGCAGGCTGAGGCTCGGGCGGCGCCCCTCTAGAACCTCGACGGCGAGCACGTCGCCGACCTCGACGGCGAGCAGCTCGGCCAGCTTGCGCGAGAGCAGCAGCCCGTCCGGCGGCACCTCGATCCGGCCGCGCTCGGCGTCGTGGACCGCGCCCAGGATCGCCCCCGCCGGCACCCCGGTGATGCCCTCGCGTACGCTCAGGTGGCCGTGGCGCAGGCGCGCCGCCACGGCGCGATAGGGCTCCGCCGCCAGCACACCGGGCAGGCGCTGGAAGCTCCCGGCCGTGATCAGCGGTTGCAGGTCGTTGAAGGCGATGGTGGCGTCCTGGCGCTGGCCGTGCACGAAGGCGCTCTCGACCAGGTGGTCGATGGCGTCGAGCCACTGCAGGGCCATGATCATCACCGCGACCGACATGGCGAGGCCGGCGCTGGCCAGGAAGGCGCGCAGCGGCCAGCGCAGCAGCCGTCGCAGGATCATGCGCGAGGGTTCGTCCAGGATCCGCGCCAGGGCCGTGTCCGACAGCCAGCCCCGGCGATAGCTCGGTGGCGTCGGCGGCTGCATGGCCTCCGCCGGCGGCAGGGCGACGGCCCGGCGCACCGCGACCAGGCTGCCGGCCAGGGCGGCGCTCAGGCTCACGGCACCGGCGATGGCGAAGCTGGTCGGCCCCGGCCGGTAGAGCAGAAAGGGAAAGCGGTAGAACTCGGCGTAGAGCCGGGTGTGCCAGTGGCCCAGCCAGGCCCCGAGCAGCGCCCCGATCACGACCCCGATGCCGCCGATCACCAGGATCATCTTCGCGTAGTGCCAGCCGATCGCCCAGTCGCTGTATCCGAAGGCCTTCAGGAGACCGATTTCCCGACGCTCGGTCGCGATCAGGCGCGCCATCACCATGTTGGTCAGGAAGGCCGCCACGACCAGGAAGATGGCCGGCATCAGGCGCGCCATGTTCCTCTGCTGGGTGATCTCGTTCTGCAGGAACCAGTTGGAGGCTTGGTCGGCCCGGGCATAGGCGCCGGTGCCGCCGAAGCGCGCGAGCAGGAAATCGAGCCGCTGAACGACGTCCTGGGCGTCGGCGCCGCGCAACAGGGCGAGGGTGACGCTATTGAAGGACTCCTTCAGGTCGAAAGCGGCCGCCAGGGCGTCGCGGCCCATCCAGAGGATGCCGAAGCGCTGGTCGTCGGGCATCAGGCCGCCCGGCGCGATCGCATAGACGAACTCCGGGCTGAGCGCGGTGCCGACGATCCGCAGGGTGCGTTTGCGCCCGCGCAGGATCGCATCGAAGCTGTCGCCGGGCCCCAGTCCGTGGGCCTCGGCGAAGGGCTCTGCCACGACCACCTCGTCCGGCCGGTTCGGCTCGACCGGTCGGCCGGAGCGCATGACCAGGCTGTTCATCAGCTGCGGCCCGTGGTCGGGCAGGGAAATCAGCTGCCCGATCACCGGCTCGCCGAAACCGGGCAGGTCCAGGATGGCGCCCTCGACGATGCGCGTCTCGACCAGTCGGACGCCGGGGATCGCCGCGATCTCGCGGGCCAGCGGCTCCGGTGCCCGCTTGACCGAGGCGAAGACCTCGGCGAAGCGGGAGCGCTCGTAGTAGGCGGCGGTCGTCTCCTCGAGCGCCTCGATCGTCGTCAGCGCCATGATCAGCAGCGCGGCGCCCGAGGCGATCACCAGCGCGATGGCCAGGACCTGGGCCTTCAGGCGCCAGAGCTCGCGCAGCAGCTTGCGGTCCAGGCTGCTGATCGCGCTCACCAGGCCAGTTCCTTGGGCGCGCGCCGCGTTTCGTTGACCCGCGTCTCGACGATCCGACCATCGGCGAAGCGGAGCACCCTGTCGGCGACCTCGGCGATCACGGCGTTATGGGTGATCAGCGCGGTCGTCGTGCCCAGCTCGCGATTGACGCGGTGGATCGCCTCGAGCACCAGGATGCCGGTCGCGCTGTCCAGGGCACCGGTCGGCTCGTCGCAGAGCAGCAGCGCCGGCCGCTTGGCGATCGCGCGGGCGATGGCGACGCGCTGCTGCTCGCCGCCCGAGAGCTGCGCCGGGAAGTGGTCGAGCCGCGCGCCGAGGCCGACCAGCTCCAGGGCTTCGTGCGGCGCCATGGGGTCGCGCGCGATCTCGGTCACGAGAGCCACGTTCTCCCGGGCCGTCAGGCTCGGGATCAGGTTGTAGAACTGGAAGACGAAGCCGACGTGCCAGCGGCGATAGAGGTTGAGCGCGCGCTCGCCGCCGCCGGTCAGTTCCTGGTCGTGGAAGAACACCTGGCCGGCCGTCGGCGCGTCGAGGCCGCCGAGGATGTTGAGCAGTGTCGACTTGCCGCTGCCGGAGGGTCCGAGCAGGACCACCAACTCGCCCTGGCGGAGCTCGACGTCGACCCCGCGCAGCGCCGCCACCTCGACCGCGCCCATCCGGTAGATCTTGGTCAGGCCGCAGGCCCTGAGGGCAACCGGGGGCCGCCCGCCGTCTGGAGGCTGTGCGGGCAGGCTCGACACGGATCACCTCCTTCTCCTGGGCGGCGCGGACCGCCAGATCCCCTTGCCTCAGTACCCTTGGAGGCGCCCTGCGGCCTTGAGGCAGGTCAAGGCGCCGGGGGCGCCCTGCGGGCAGGCTTCGCGGGAGAGCTTAACGGCGGAGGCGTCCGGATGGACCAGCCTGTCAGCAGGGGCTTCGACCCGCGTGTCGTGAAACGGCAGTTCCCCGGGCTCTCGGCGCCCGATCTGCGCTACCTCGACAACGCCGCGACGGCCCAAGTGCCCGAGGCCGTGCTCGCCGCCCTTCGTGGCTTCGAGATCGAGGCGCGGGGCAACGTCCACGGCACGCCGCACCGACGCTCGCGGGCTGCCCAGGCCGCCTACGACGGCGCCCGCGCCGAGATCGCGGGCTACCTGGGGGTTCCGCCGCAGGAGGTCGTCTTCACCTACGGCACGACCTTTGGGATTAACCTCCTGGCCGGTGCGCTGGCCGAGCGCCTGGGTCCGGCGGACCGGGTGGTGGTGTCCCGGCTCGAGCATCATAGCAACCTGCTGCCCTGGCAGAAGCTGGCGCGGCGGCGGGGCGTCCGCCTGTCGGCGATCCCGATCACCCCGGAGGGGCGGCTCGACCTCGACCGCCTGGACGAGGTCGTGCGAGCGGACACCCGCCTGATCGCCGTGACCCACTGCTCCAACGTCACGGGGGCGGAGACCGAGGTCGCACGGATCCTCGAGGTGGCTCGCGCCGTGGGCGCGCGGGTGTTGCTCGACGGGGCTCAGCGCGCGCCCCACGGCCCGCTCGACCTGCCGGCGCTCGGCGTCGACTTCTATGCCCTGTCCGGCCACAAGATGTACGGGCCGACCGGCATCGGCGTGCTGTGGGGGCGCAGCGAGGCCCTGGCCGAACTGCCACCCTTCACGGTCGGGGGGCAGATGGTCCGCTCCGTCACGATGGAATCGGCGACCTTTGCCGACCCGCCGGGCCGGTTCGAGGCCGGGACGCCGCCCTTGGCCGGCGCCGTCGGGCTGGGCGCAGCGGCGCGCTGGCTGGGGAAGCTCGATTGGAGCGCGGTGCAGGCGCACGAGCGCCGCCTGACCGGCCACGCCATCGCGGGGTTACAGGCGCTGCCGGGGGTGCGCGTGCTCGGTCCGCACGACCTGGAGCGGCGCGGACCGGTGGTCAGCTTCGTCGCCGAGGGCGTCGACAGCTTGGCGCTCTGCCTGCGCCTTGACGAGGACGGACTGGCGCTGCGCGCCGGACATCACTGCGCCCAGCCGCTGCACGCCGCGCTGGGCGTCGCCGGCAGCGCACGGGCCAGCTTCGCGCTCTACAACGACGAGGACGAGGTGGACGCCTTGCTGCTCGGCGTCGACAGGGCCCTGCACGAGCTGCGGTCGTGATCGTAGGCTACATGGACAGCCCCGGTTCCGCGCCAGCCTCCTTCCTGGCTTCCGGCAGCTCGGTCATGGTCGCCTCAGTCAGCAGCAGCACGCTGGCGACCGAGACGGCGTTCTCCAAGGCGATGCGCACGACCTTGGTCGGGTCGATGATGCCGGCCTCGACTAGGTCCAGGTAGCGCTTGCTCGCCGCGTCGAAGCCGAGGTTGCCCTTGCTCTCCTTCATGCGCGCGACCACGACCCCGCCGTCGACCGAAGAGTTCTCGGCGATCTGCCGCGTCGGCGACTCGAGCGCGTGCTTCAGGATCTGCACGCCGGTCCTTTCGTCGCCCTCGGACCTGGCTTCTTCCTGCTCGACGGCCGGGATGCAGCGCAGCAACGCGAGGCCGCCGCCCGGCACGACGCCCTCGGCGACGGCCGCCTTGGTGGCGGCGATCGCATCGTCCAGCGCCTCCTTCTTCGACTTCATCTCGGCCTCGGTCGGTGCCCCGACCCGGATCACCGCGACGCCGCCGGCAAGCTTGGCGAGCCGCTCCTGCAGCTTCTCCCGGTCATAGTCGCTGGTCGTGGTCTCGATCTCCCGGCGGATCTGCTGGATGCGGCCCTCGATCTCCGGCCGGCCGCCGGCGCCGCCGATGATGGTGGTGTTGTCCTTGTCGATGGCGACGCGCTTCGCCCGGCCGAGCTGCGCCAGGGTCACGCTCTCCAGCCGCGTGCCGAGCTCTTCCGATACCACCGTGGCGCCGGTCAGAACCGCCATGTCCTGCAGCATCGCCTTGCGCCTGTCGCCAAAGCCCGGCGCCTTGACCGCGCAGCTGCGCAGCACGCCGCGGATCTGGTTGACGATCAGGGTCGCGAGCGCCTCGCCCTCGACCTCCTCGGCGACGATCAGGAGCGGCCGGCCCGACTTCGCCACCTGGTCCAGCAGCGGCAGCAGGTCCGTGAGCAGGCCGATCTTGTGGCCCGAGAGCAGGAGGTAGGGGTCCTCCAGGACCGCCTCCATCTTCTCGGGGTCGGTGACGAAATAGGGCGACAGGAAGCCGCGGTCGAACTGCATGCCCTCGACCACCTCCAGGGCCGTCTCGGTGGTCCTGGATTCCTCGACCGTGATCACACCGTCGCTGCCGACCTTCTCCATCGCCTCGGCGACCAGCTGGCCGATCGTCGGGTCGTTGTGTGCGGAAATCGTCGCGACCTGGGCCTTCTCCTTGGCGGTCCGAACCGGCCGGGACATCCCCTGCAGCGCCTCGGTGGTGGTCCGCACGGCGCGGTCCAGGCCGCGCTTCAGATCGATCGCGCTGGCCCCCGCGACGACGTTGCGGATGCCCTCGGCGAGGATGGCATGGGCGAGGATCGTCGCTGTGCTCGTCCCGTCGCCGACGAGCTCGCCGGTCTTCTCCGCCGCCTGCCGCAGCATCTGCGCGCCGAGGTTCTCCTCGGCGTCCTTGATCTCGAACTCCTTGGCGATGGTGACGCCGTCGTTGCAGACGATCGGCGCGCCCCAGCGCTTCTGGATCAGCACCGACTTGGAGCGCGGCCCCAGCGTGACGCGGATCGCGTCGGCCAGCTGCGTCGCACCGCGCAGCAGCTTTTCGCGGGCGGTCGAGCTGAAGAGCACCTGCTTGTGCGCCATGATACGCTCCTTTTCCGGCGGTCGGACCAAGCGGCCGCACGATGGGGCCTCTAGTCGATCAACTGGGCGCTTTCCACGACCTCCTGGCCCGTGACGGGCGGCCAGCAGGTCATGCCCTCACCGGCGGCGCGGCTCGCGATGCGCATCAACTGGTCCGCCTCCAAGGCGTAGTCCCGGACCGCAGCGGCGAACCAGTCCCGCTGCAGCCTCATCACCTCGGCGGCGTCACGGCACTGGGCGAGCGATGCCTGGATCTCGGCGTCCGCCTGCCGGCGCGCGGCGGCGAAGCGCCCCAGCTCCGCCTGCCAGGCCAGGCAGGCCTGCGCCCAGATCTCGCCAGACCGCGCGACCGCTTCGGCAATCGAGAGCTCGAGCGGCACCGTCGGAATCCCTGCGAAGGCCGCAGCGTCGTTTGCTGGCGACTGGTTCCTGGCTGCATTCTTCGTCATGGGGCGATCTCCCTGTGAGGCCTCGATCGCCCTCCGCCGGCGCGGCCGGCCGCGGTTCGGACCCGACGGCGCGGCCAGAGGTCTCAGGCGGACCTGACCTTGATCTTCTTTTCCGCCGTCTTCGCCGCTGCCGTCTTCGGCAGCATGACGGTCAGGACACCGCTCTTGAACCGCGCCTCGATCTTGTCCGCCTCGACGCCGTCGGGCAGGCGGAAACGCCGTTCGAAGGAGCCGTAGCGCCGCTCCGAGAGGTGATAGTCCTTGCGCTTCTCTTCCTTTTCTTCCCGCTTCTCGCCGCGGATCAGCAGGCTGCCGTTGGTAAGCTTGACCTCGACGTCCTTCTCCTCGATGCCCGGCAGTTCGGCGGTCAGTTCGTAGCGGTCGTCCGTTTCCGCGACGTCGATGGCCGGCACCGTCGCCGACCATCCGGCGACCGGCTGCGCCAGCGGCCTGGCTGCGGCGAGGGATCGTCCGAACGGCAGCCGCCAAGCGCCCCGGCCGACGTCGTCGAACAGCTGGTCGATCTCCTCCCGCAGGCTCTCGAGCGGCTGCCAGATGGTCGGCGCCGACGGCTGTTCGGCGGCTCGCGTCGTGGGCTTGGCCGGTCCACTCGAAACGGGGGCATCCTTTTTCATGGCAGACTCTCCCTGGACGATGCTGTGCCGATCAGGGCAGTCTGGTCGTGGTCGCGACGGCCGGCATTGATGAGGATCAAAAGCGGGCGCAGGATTTGGAAGCGGCCCATCGGGTCCGAACGAGGGCGGCCGTGGTAGCCTTGCGGGAGTGGGCCGGCTGCCGGCCCCATGCACTCGGGGAGCCAGCGATGCGGGTCTTTGCGAATCGCACGGCGGCGGGGCAGGCGCTGGCGCAGCGCTTGCTGGATAAGCGCTATGCCGATCCGGTGGTCCTGGCGCTGCCGCGCGGCGGCCTGCCGGTCGCGGCGGAGGTCGCCCGGGCGCTTGGGGCGCCGCTCGACCTCGTACTGGTGCGCAAGGTCGGTCTGCCCTGGCAGCCGGAACTGGCTGTCGGCGCCGTCGTCGACGGCGAGCGGCCCGAGTTCGTCGTCAACGAGGCGACGAGAAACCTAGTCGAAGCGCATCCGGAGACCTTCGCCGGGATCGAGGCGCGAGAGCTGCGCGAGATCGAGCGGCGGCGGCGGCTCTACCTGAAGGACCGGCCACGCGCTCGCATCGCCGGCGCAACCGCGATCGTCGTCGACGACGGCTTGGCGACCGGCGCCACGGCGCGGGCGGCGCTCAAGGCGCTGCGCCGCCAGCGGCCGGCGAAGCTGGTGCTGGCCGTGCCGGTTGCGCCGCCCGACACGCTGGCCGCCCTGGCGCCGGAGGCCGACGAGATCGTCTGCCTGGAGGCCCCGGATCCCTTCCATGCGATCGGCGAGTTCTACCGCGATTTCGGCCAGCTGGACGACGCGGAGGTGCAGCGCTATCTGGCAGCCTTTCCGGTCTCGGGTCCGGCGACGAGTCCGGCGGGGGGGCCGCGGCAGAGCGACGGGGGGGCGGCGCGATGAAACTCTTCGCGCTCGACGCCAGCCGCTCCTTCGGCGAGGCCGTGGCCGACGCGCTCGGTCTGCCGCTCGCCGCCCACGAGGAGCGGGAGTTCGAGGACGGCGAGCACAAGGCGCGGCCACTGGAAGGCGTGCGCGGCGCCGACGTCTATGTGGTGCAGAGCCTGCACGGCGGCCCCGAGCAAAGCGTCCACGACAAGCTGGTCCGCCTGCTGTTCTTCCTGGCCGCGCTGCGCGACCAGGGCGCCGGCCGGCTCACCGCGGTCGTGCCCTATCTCGCCTACGGCCGGAAGGACCGCCGCACCAAGGCGCGGGATCCGATCACCACGCGTTACGTCGCCCAGCTGTTCGAGGCGGCCGGCATCGACCGCATCGTCACCCTCGAGGTCCACAACATCGCGGCCTTCGAGAACGCCTTCCGATGCGAGACCGTTCACCTCGACACCCGGCCGATCTTCGCACGGGTCGCGCGGACTCTGGCTGGCGAGGGGGAACTGGTCGTCGCCTCGCCGGATCCGGGCGGGGTCAAGCGCGCCCAGCTGTTCCGCGAGTACCTCGAAGCCGATCTCGGCCGGCCGCTCGAGGGAGCCTTCCTGGAGAAGCGCCGCACCGGCGGCGTGGTCACCGGCGAGCGGGTGGTCGGCGAGGTGGAGGGCCGCACCGTGCTGGTGATCGATGACCTGATCAGCACCGGCGGCACCATGGCGCGGGCGGCCCGGGCGTGTCGTGCGCTCGGTGCGCGGCGGGTCCATGCCCTGGCGGCGCACGGCCTGTTCGTCGGCGAGGCTTCGCAGGCCATGGCCGATCCCGCCCTCGACCGCAGCTTCGTCAGCGACAGCGTGCCGCCCTTCCGCCTCGCACCCGAGCTGCTGGAGCGGCGTGTCGAGGTGGTGAGCGCGGCCCCGCTCTTCGCCGAGGCGCTGCGCCGCCTGCACGACAACGGCTCGATCAGCGACCTGCTGGCGCTTCCGGAGGCCTGAGCAGGGCGGCCTCTGCGAGGTCGAGGTAGCGCCGCGCCAGCGGCTGCCATTTCTCCGGCTCGCGCGGCGAGGGCTCGAGCAGGTGGACCAGGGTGAGGCGCGCCCGCACCAGCGCCCGGAAGGCGAGGTAGAAGGCGTACAGGCCCGGCGACGGCCGTCCGCCGATTCGCGCGGCGACCGTCTCGACCAGCAGCGGCCCGATCCAGTCGGCGCCGAGCCGCCGGCACTCCATGTCCAGGAAGGCCAGCTCGTCGTAAGGGTCGACCAGGCGGAGCGTCCGGTTGAACTCCAGGCAGTCGATGATCACCGGCGGGTCGGTCAGGCAGACGTGCTCCGGCCGCAGGTCGCCATGCCCCTCGACGATCCTCCCGCCTGCCGCGCGGGCGCGCAGGGCGTCGGCCTGCTCTTCCAGCGCCGCCTCGACAGCCTGGAGCAGGCGCTCCCCGCGGCCGTGGTCGAGCATGAAGTCGCGCGCGGTGATGATCGCCCGGTTGAGGGCCTGCTGCCGACGCAGCTCGGCGAGATGAGCCTCGGGCGCCACCTCGGGACGTTCTGCCTGCTGATAGAAGTCGGCGAGGCGGTTTCCGACCGCCTCGATCTGCGCCCGCGATACCCGGCCGCCGGCGAGCGCGGCGTCGAGCATCGCCGCCTCCGGCAGCCGGCGCATCTCGACCAGCCAATCCACCACCTCGCCGGCGGCTCGCTCCGGCTCGCCGAGCGCGAGCCTGCCGTCGGAGCCGCGAACCAGGGGGCGCACGCCGAGGTAGACCTCCGGAGCGAGCCGGCGGTTCAGGCGCAGCTCGGCACGGCAGTTCGCCTCGCGCGCCGCCAGAGTCGAGAAGTCGAGATAGGGATAGCGCACCGGCTTCTTGAGCTTGAGCACGCGCTCGCTGCCGATGCAGACCCAGGACATGTGGGTCTCGCGCAGCTCGCCGCCCGCTTCCGAGGCCGCGAGCCGGCGCAGGAAGGCGACCTTTTCGGCGGTCGCCCCCGCCGCGCCCGGCCGCTCGGCAGGGAGCCGGTCGTTCGGATCGGTCTGGATTAGGGACTTGCCCGTCGGCTGCGTCACAATGGCGCTTCGCTTCTGCTGCAGGATCGCGCGGCGATGAGCATAGCGCAGACCCTCCTTGTGGGTGACAGGCGGCTCGAGGGTTTTCTGACGAGGCCGGCGGCGGCCAGCGGCCTGGTCGTTTTCGCCCACGGCTCCGGCTCGGGCCGCTTCAGTCCGCGCAACGGGTATGTCGCCGAGCGGCTGAACCGGGCGGGCTTGGCGACGCTGCTGTTCGACCTGCTGACGGAGGCCGAGGCGGCCGACCGTGCCAGGGTCTTCGACATCGCCCTGCTCGGCACGCGCGTCTCCGAGGCGGTCGAGTGGCTGGCCGGCGAGCCGGCGGTGGCCGGCCTGCCAGTCGGTGTGTTCGGTGCCAGCACCGGCGCCGCGGCGGCCCTGGTGGCGGCCTCCGCCCTGCCAGAGCGGATCGCCGCGGTGGTTTCGCGCGGTGGTCGGCCGGATCTCGCCGGTGCTGCCCTGCCGCGGGTGCGCTGCCCGACGCTGCTGATCGTCGGCGGTGCCGATCCGGCCGTCCTCGACCTCAATCGCGCCGCCGCGGAACGGCTGGTCTGCGAGACGCGGCTGGAGATCGTGCCGGGCGCCACGCACCTCTTCGAGGAGCCGGGCACGCTCGACCGGGTCGTCGCCCTGGCGACCGACTGGTTCCGGCGGCACCTCGGCAGGGCGACGGGCGGCGTGCGGGACGAGGAGCCGCCCGAACCGCAATGATGGCGGCAGCCAGGAGCAGCGAGAGTCACCTGCCGACGGCCCGATCGACGGCCGCGGCGAGGTCGCGCAGCGCCTCCGACACCACCGCCTCGTAGCGCGACGGGCCCTCGAGCCGGGTCAGGGACTCGGGCAGACGGCTAAGCTCCTGGGCAGAGTGCTCGCGAACCTCGCCCAGGCTGGGCAAGGGCGCGATCAGGCTGCCGGCCCGCATCACCGGCCGCAGCAGCGCCTCGCCCTCGGCGGTCTCCTCGGCACGGGTCAGCCGGTCCCCGGCCAGGCGGCCGGCGGCGTCGAGACGACGATGAACCTGGGTCGGGCCGGGCCAGTAGGCCTTCTTCTCGGAGCGCTTGCGGCGCGGGCTGCCGTCATAGGCCTTGAGCTTGTAGGCGCAATCGAGGCCCGGCAGGTCTTCCGAGGTGACCAGGCTGGTGCCGATGCCGTAGACGTCGATCGGCGCGTCCCGAGCCGTCAGGGCGGCCAACTCATCCTCGTCCAGGCCGCCGCTGGCGACGATCTGGACCTCGCCCAGGCCGGCGCCGTCGAGAATCGCGCGCACCTTGCGGGCGTGCGCCCCAAGGTCGCCGCTGTCTAGACGCACGCCGCGGGTCACGATGCCCTCGGCGGCAAGCGTCGGCGCGATCCTGGCGACCGTCGCGGCCGCCCGCTCGGTGTCGTAGGTGTCGAGTAGGAAGACCGTCTGGTCGGGGCGCGCCCGGGCGAAGGCCAGGAAGGCCTCGGCTTCGCTCTCGAAGGCCTGAATGTAGGAGTGGGCCATGGTGCCGTAGAGCGGGATGCCGAAGTGCTGCCCGGCGGGCACGCTCGCTGTGCCGGCGAAACCGGCGAGGTAGGCGGCGCGGGCCGCGAGGAGGCCGGCCTCGCCGCTGTGGGCGCGGCGCAGGCCGAAGTCAACCAGGCTCCTGCCCGGTGCCGCCAACACCATGCGCGCCGCCTTGGAGGCGACCAGCGTCTGGTACTGCAGGAAGTTGACTAGGCGCGTCTCGACCAGCTGCGCCTCGGCGATCGGCGCGGTGATCCTGATCAGCGGCTCGTCGGCGAACACCAGCGTGCCCTCGGGCAGGGCCTCCAGGTCGCCGGTGAAGTGGAAGCCGGCGAGGTAGGCGATCAGCTCCTCCGAGAAGCGGCCGGACTCGCGCAGCCAGGCGATCTCCCGCTCGCTGACCCGTGCCTCGAGCAGGAAGCCGACGACCTGCTCCAGGCCGGCCGCCATCAGGAAGCCGCGGCTTGCCGGCAGGCGACGCACGAAGAACTCGAAGACCGCCGTGCCCCGCATGCCGGCGGAGGCATAGGCCTCCAGCATGTTGAGCTGATAGAGGTCGGTCAGCAGCAGGCTGCGGCCGTAGTCGATGTCGGGCAGGGCAGTGGTCATCTGGCGATCAGCCGGCGAGATCGGCGGCACGGAGGCGGACGGCGCCGGCGCTCTGCATCGCCGTCTGCGCGGCGGCCAGGGATCCCTCCAGGTCGATGGCGCGGCAGGCGTCTTCCACGATGACGGCCTCGAAGCCTTCGCGCCTTGCGTCCTCGACCGACCAGCGCACGCAGAAGTCGGTCGCCAGCCCGGCGAAGAACAGGCGCCGGAAGCCGCGTTCGCGGAGGTAGCCGGTCAGGCCGGTGGGCGTGCGGCGATCGTTCTCGCAGAAGGCGGAATAGGAGTCGATGTCGCGCCGGAAGCCCTTGCGCAGGATCAGCTGGGCGCGGTCGGCGGCGAAGTCGGGGTGAAAGGCGGCGCCGGGCGTGCCCTGCACGCAGTGGTCCGGCCACAGCGTCTGCCGACCGTAGGGCGCCTCGATGGTCTCGAAGGGCGCACGGCCCGGCCGGGTGGAGGCGAAGGAGAAGTGGTCGCGCGGGTGCCAGTCCTGGGTCGCGACGACGTGCTCGAATCCCTCCATCAGGTGGTTGACCAGCGGCACCACCGCGTCGCCCTCGGGCACGGCCAGCGCCCCTTGCGGCATGAAGTCGTTCTGGAGGTCGACGACCACCAGGCAGTCGGCGGCCGTCGGTCGGAACCTGGTCATGCTGCCTCTCCCGTGACCGTTGTCTGGCTCGACCGATCCGCGATGGTAGCCGGCAAGCGCCTGAGGGGCGACCACTCCCCTTCGGCGGTCATCCTCCCTCCTGGTTCATCAGCAGCAGCGGGCAGCGAAGCTGGCGCAGGACGGCACGCAGCTCGGCGCCCTGGCTCAGGAGTGCCGCGCCGGTCTCGCTGACCAGCAGGCGCGCCCCGCTGCGCGCTGCGATCGCCGCCACGCTGTGCAGCGCGGCCGAGCCTTCGACCCCTCGCAGCCGAACGCCCGGCGCACCGGCCGCGAGCCCCGGCGGCAGTCGTGCCGGCGCCCCGGCCAGGAAGATCTCGATGGCACTGCCCGGGCCTCCGGCGAGCCGCTGCAGCACCGGCAGGATCCGCTCGGCGCCGGCCGCCGAGCCCACGACCGCCACCACGGGCCCGGCGGCCGCCGTCGGCTGCGCCTGGGGCAGCAGGATGCCGGCGGTGCGCAGCGCCGCCTCCTGCAACGTTTCCATCAGATCCCGCCCGGCCAGACGCCGCAGGGATCCGGCATAAAACAGCAGGTCGTCGGGCAGCGCCCGGCGGAAGGGGTCGAGCGCGTGGCCGCGCAGGACCTCGACCTCGCGTTCGCCCGCCCCGACGAGGGTCCCGGCGAGTGCCGAGAAGTCCCGCCGGACGGCGGCCAGGTTGCGCGCCAGCTCGGCGTTCAGCGTGCGGCTGTCGATCGGCCGCAGACGGCCGCTGACCCTGCCGATCTCGGCGCTGTTCGGCAGGGCCGCCAAAGCCATGAGATCACTCTCCTCGACGAAGACGCAGGCGAGCTCGGAGCCAAGCGACCGCGCCAGCTGCGCCGCTTGCGCCAAGGCCGCGCGACCGTCTGCGTCGGCCAGCAGGCTCATCACGACGCGCCTCGGTTGCCAGCCGCCCGCCTTGCCGTTCATTCCTCGGCACCCTTCGCTTCCTCGGCCCGTCGGGCAAGCTCCAGGCGCCGCTGCGCCAGGCCGATCAGACGGTCCTCGACCAGTCGGTTGACGGTTTCCGGTGGGAACAGCCCGTCGGCACCGCGCTCTCCGGCCGCCCGCCCGGTCAGCAGCGACACCGCCTGGTCGAGATGGGCAACCGCATAGACCGCGAAGCGGCCTTCGGCGCAGGCCGCCACCACCTCGTCGCGCAGCATCAGGTGCTGGACATTGGCCGCGGGTACGATCACCCCCTGACGTCCGGTCAGGCCGCGTGCGGTGCAGAGCTCGAAGAAGCCCTCGGTCTTTTCGTTGACCCCGCCGATCGCCTGGATCTCGCCGAACTGGTTGATCGAGCCGGTGATCGCCAGGTCCTGGCGCAGCGGCAGCTCGGCGATCGCCGAGAGCAGCGCGCAGCCCTCCGCCGCCGAGGCGCTGTCGCCCTCGACGCCACCGTAGGACTGTTCAAACACCAGGCTGGCGGCGAGGGAGACTGGCCAGTCGAGGGCGTAGCGCGCGGCCAGCAGCCCCGAGAGGATCAGCACGCCCTTGGAGTGCAGCGGCCCGCCGAGCTCGGTCTCTCGCTCGATGTCGACCACCCGTCCGGCTCCGAGACGAACTCTGGCCGAGATCCGGCTGGGCTGGCCGAAGGCGTTGCTGCCGAGCGACACGACGCTCAAGCCGTTGACTTGTCCGACCTTCTCCCCGTCGCTGTCGATCAGCAGGATGTCGCGCACCATCGCCTCCTGGTGCTTTTCGCGCAGCCGGTCGAGGCGCCGGCGAGCAGCGCGCTCAGCGCGCGCGACGTGGGCTGCGGCGATCGCCGGTGCCGCCTCCTGCCGGGCCAGGTGGTCGGCCTCGCGGGCCAGATCGGCGATCGGGCCGAGCCGCACGGACAGGCGCTCGGCATCTTCCGCGAGCCGGCCGCTGTGCTCCAGCAGGCGGGCCACGCCGGTCCGGTCGAAAGGCAGCAGCTGCTCGCGCTTGACCATCGCCGCAATCAGGCGCGCGTAGGCGGTGAGGGTGTCTTCGTTGTGCGCGACCTCGTCGCCGAAGTCGACGGCGACCTTGAAGATCTCCGGGAAGTCGGGGTCCAGCTCGGAGAGCAGATAATAGACCAGCCGCTCGCCGAACAGGACGACCTTGGCCGCGAAGGGGATCGGCTCCGGCTCGAGCGAGACGGTCGAGACCAGGCTGAGATACTCGCCGAGGGACTCGACGACGATGCGGCCGTTGCGAAGCGCCCGCTTCAAGGCGGGCCAGGCGAGGGGCTCGACGAGCAGCCGGTGTGCATCGAGCAGCAGGTAGCCGCCGTTGGCCCGGTGCAGGGCGCCGGCCTTGATCAGCGTGAAGTTGGTGACCAGGGTGCCCATCTGCTGCAGGTGCTCGATCCGACCCAGCAGGTTGGGCAGCGTCGGGTGGTCTTCCTGCACGACCGGTGCGCCGCCGTCATGGCCGTTGCTGACCAGGACGTTGATCTCATAGCGACGCAGCTCCCCCTGCTCCGCGGCATGTCCGGCCTGCAGGGCCTCCTCGACACCCGGGGCGGTGAACAGCCCGGCATTCTCGACAAGGTCCTCGCGCACGGCCTCAAGATGTCGGCCGACCGCCGGCAGGTCGGCGAAGGCCTGCACGAGATCGGCCAGACCGTGGTCGACGGCGACCGCCGCGAACTCCCGGTCGAGTTCGCGCAGCTTCTTCCGGCGCTCTTTGTCCAGTCTTGGCATTCGCTCCAGGACGCCGCGCAGCGTCTCCTGGAGCTCGGTGATGACGCGATGCACCTCGCGCTGCTCCGCCTCCGGCCAGGCGTTGAAGACCTCCGGCTTGACGACCTGCCCGTCGCGCAGCGGTGCCAGGGCGAAGCCCAGAGGCGTATGCAGCAGGGCAACCCCGCGCCGCCCCGCCTCCTTCCGCAGGCCTTCGACTGCCTGTTCCTGCGCCTCCTCGGATTCCTCGTCGATGCCCCGGCGCCGGCGGCGATACTCGTCACTGTCGAAGACGGCCGGCAGGGCGGTGGAAAGATCCTCGATGGCCTCCGCCATGCCCTCGCGAAGGGCCGCGGCGCGCCCGCTCGGCAGGCTCATCGCCTTGGGCCGCTGCGGCAAGTCGAAGTCGTTGACATAAACCCAGTCGGCCGGTGCCGGCCGGCGGGCCGCAAGCTCGACGAGGTAGCGCCGGACCCTGGTGTGCCGACCCGTCGCCGGCCGGCCGAGCACGAAGAGGTTGAAGCCGGCCCGTTCTATCGAGGTGCCGAAGTCGAGGGCTTCGAGCGCTCGCTCCTGACCCAGGAAGCCGTCGAGCGGCTCGAGCTCGTTCGTCGTCTCGAAACCGAACGCGGCAGGATCGCAGCGTCGTCGCAGGCGCGCGGCCGGCAGCGGGACGAGCGCAGGCTCGGCGGCGGACTTCGCCATCTTCTCTCCCTGATTCGAATTGGCTATGTCGTCTCGAGGCCAAAGGCCGCCACTGAAGTCTCAGCCAAGCGGACGCCGGCGGCCTTGCGCCAGATCAAGATAGCCTGCGGGCGGGAACGGCCGTCTTGGTGACGGCGTTCTGGCGATAGGGCGCCCGCAGCCACCGGAAACCGCGGGCGGCCGATTCTCCAGGGTGGCCGGCTTCCTTCCGGAGACGGCCGCCGAACCGCAAACGGAGCGACGAATGCTGAAATTTCTCGGCGGCACCATCGGAATCATCTTCCTGATCGGCCTTCTGGTCGTGATCGGCTTCTTCGCCCTGATCTTCTGAACCTTCGGCTCGCATCCCAGGGCGCCTTTCCTCGCGGCGGCCTCCGGTCCGTCTCGCTCCGCTTCAAGCCGTCCCTCCCGTGAGGGCGGCTTTTTCGTCTCCGCGGAAGACAGGCCTCTCCTCGCCCGTCGCGCGCGTTGCCGCCCGCAGGACCCCCCGGGTCCCGCGGATCGCTCAGATCACCCCGCGCCGAGCGAGGCTGCGCATCAGGGCGCCGGCGCCGAAGCGCCAGGGCTCGCACTCGGGGGCCGGGCGCATGCGGTTGACCAGGGCGCCGAGCTGCGGCGCCGAGATCGTCACCCGGTCGCCGCTCTTGTGGGTGAAGCCGCCGCCCGGCGTGTCGCGGTCCTGGACCGGGGCGAACATGGTGCCGAGGAACAGCACCAGGCCGTCGGGGTAGCGGTGGTTCGGGCCGATCGCCTGGCGCACCAGGTCGGCGGGGTCGCGGCTGATCTTCGACAGCGAGGAGACGGCCTCCAGGTGGAAGCCGTCCTCGCCCTCGACCTCGAGCGCGACGTCCATCCGGCGTACGCTGTCGAGCGAGAAGTCGGCGTCGAAGAAGCGCAGGAAGGGGCCGATCGCGCAGGAGGCATTGTTGTCCTTGGCAAGGCCGAGCAGCAGCGCCGAGCGGCCCTCGAAGTCGCGGAGGTTGACGTCGTTGCCCAGGGTCGCGCCGACCGGCCGGCCGTCGGGCGCGATCACCAGGACCGCCTCCGGTTCGGGGTTGTTCCAGGTCGAGGCGGGGTGCAGGCCGGCGTCCATGCCGCTGCCGACCGCCGAGAGCGGCTGCGCCTTGGTGAAGATCTCGGCGTCCGGACCGATGCCGACCTCCAGGTACTGGCTCCACAGGCCCTGGGCGACCAGCGTCTCCTTGAGCGCCATGGCCTCGGGCGAGCCCGGCGCCAGCCTCGCCAAGTCGCCGCCGACCAGGCTCTCGACCTGGTCGCGGATCGCCGCGGCGTCCTTGGGGTTGCCGCGCGCCCGCTCCTCGATGACCCGCTCGAGCAGCGAGACGACGAAGGTGACGCCGCTCGCCTTGATGGCCTGCAGGTCGATCGGGGCCAGCAGCCAGTCCCGCTGCGGATCCCGACCGTCCGGCGGCGTGTTGGCGGCGATCGGCGCCAGCTCGCCGATGCGCTCGCCGGCGCAGGCGCGCAGGGCCGCCGCCGGGTCGCTCTCGGCCGCCAGGGCGCTGGCGGTCGGCCAGGCCGCGGTGACGTCGAAGACGCCCTCGGGCCGGATCGCGACCAGCGAGGGACCATCCAGGCTGGGTCGCCAGACGCGGCCGCAGAGCGCCGCCTCGGCGGCGTCCTCGGGGAGCAAGCTGGTGATCTCGAGCATCGGCGTCTGTCCCCCCTTGAGGTCGTGATCGAGGCCGCGGGCGTTGCCGGGCGCGCACCGCGACGTTAGCAATGCGCGGGCCGGAGCGACAGGCCGCAAGACCTGGAGCCTGGGCTGCGTCGCCAGCGGGACCGATCAGGAGCAAGCGTACCGAGATGACCGATTCGCCCGAGACCTACCCCGAGATCCGCGAAGCCGTCGCCCGACTCTGCGCGGACTTCCCGGGCGACTACTGGCGCCGCCTCGACGCGGAGCGGGCCTATCCGACCGAGTTCGTGCGCGCCCTGACCGAGGGCGGCTGGCTGGCCGCGCTGATCCCCGAGAGCTACGGCGGCGCCGGCCTGCCGCTCTCGGCGGCCGCCGCGATCCTCGAGGAGATCCAGCGCCAGGGCTGCAACGGCGCCGCCTGCCACGCGCAGATGTACGTCATGGGCACGGTTCTGCGGCACGGCAGCGAGGCGCAGAAGCAGGCCTACCTGCCGAAGATCGCCAGCGGCGAGCTGCGCCTGCAGGCCTTCGGCGTCACCGAGCCGGGCAGCGGCACCGATACCACGGCGCTGCGCACCACGGCCCGGCGCGAGGGCGACCGCTACGTCGTCAACGGCCAGAAGATCTGGACCAGCCGTGCCGAGCACTCGGACCTGATGCTGCTGCTGGCGCGCACGACGCCGCGCGACCAGGCGGCGAAGCGGACCGAGGGCCTCTCGACCTTCATCGTCGACATGCGCAGCGTGCTCGGCAAGGGCCTGACGATCCGGCCGATCCGCACGATGATGAACCACAACACCTGCGAGGTCTTCTTCGAGGACATGGAGGTGCCGGCCGAGAACCTGGTCGGCGAGGAGGGGCGGGGGTTCCGCTACATCCTCTCGGGCATGAACGCCGAGCGCATCCTGATCGCCGCCGAGTGTGTCGGCGACGCCAAGTGGTTCATCGAGAAGGCCGGTGCCTACGCCCGCGAGCGCGAGGTCTTCGGCCGGCCGATCGGCCAGAACCAGGGCGTGCAGTTCCCGATCGCGCGGGCCTACGCCAACATGCGGGCCGCCGAGCTGATGGTGCGCGAGGCCTTGCGGCTCTACGAGGCCGGTGGCAATCCCGGCGCCGAGGCCAATATGGCCAAGCTGCTCGCCGCCGACGCCTCCTTCGAGGCCGCCAACGCCTGCCTGCAGACCCACGGCGGCTTCGGCTTCGCCGAGGAGTACGATGTCGAGCGCAAGTTCCGCGAAACCCGGCTCTATCAGGTGGCGCCGATCTCGACCAACCTGATCCTCTCCTACCTCGCCGAACACGTGCTGGGCCTGCCGCGCTCCTACTGAGGCGCAGGCCGCGCGCCGACGAGGGGGACCCCGGCACCTTCCCCTGCTTCGTCCCGAGCTTGGTCAAGGGACGTGGAAACCCCGTCGGTGCCACGTCCCCGCCGGTGCCTTCACGCACCTCGACAGGCTCGGCACGAAGCGCAGATTCGGACGCCTTCAAGAGTTGCCCGCAAGAGGGAAACCATTGCCCCGCCCCGTCCGTTGGCGGGCAGAGGGCATCGGACGGAGGCCTATCCTATGGCCAAGCCAAGCGGTCGCGACGTCGTGCGGGCGGCGCTGGAGCGCTACCCGAGGAGTCATGCCGAGGAGCTGAAGATCCAGGTCGCCAGGAACACGCCGGCGCCGCTCTATCAATGGCTCTTGGCGTCCCTGCTGTTCAGCGCGCGGATCGGCGCCGCCCAGGCGCAGGCGGCGGCCGCCGCACTGTTCGAGCAGGGCTGGCGGACGCCGGAGCGGATGGCCGCGACCAGCTGGGAGCAGCGGGTCCGGGTGCTGAATCGAGCCGGCTATGCGCGCTACGACGAGAGCACCGCCCGCTACATCGGCGATACCACCGGCCTGCTGCGCGAGCGCTACGGCGGCGACCTGCGTCGGCTGCGCGAGGCGGCCGAGCGCGATCCACGGCGCGAGCGGGATCTGCTGAAGGCCTTCAAGGGTATCGGCGAGGTCGGCGCCGACGTCTTCTTCCGCGAGGTCCAGGTCGCCTGGGACGAGCTCTACCCCTTCGCCGACCGCCGGGCGCTCGAGGCCGCCGGCAAGCTCGGCCTCGAGGCGAACGCCGAAGCCCTCGCCCGGCTCGCCGGCGGCCGCCGGGACCTGCCGCGCCTGCTCGCCGCGCTGGTCCGCCTCGACCTTGCCGGCGAGACCGAGGCGGTGCTGCAGGAGGTCTCCTGAGCGGCGGAGGGCTGCCGCCCCGCGGGACAAAGCCTGCTCGACCTCCGCCTGCGGCTCTGGCAGGTAACCTGCAGCGGCGGAGGAAGGCGGGGGCATGTTCGGCATACGCGACGTCGAGATGGTCGGGGAGGTGGTGCGCGCCGGCGGCTTCCGGGCGGCGGCACGGCGTCTCGGGCTCGCCCAGTCCGCGATATCGGCGCGTCTGGCGGCCCTGGAGAAGCGGCTCGGCATCAAGCTGTTCGAGCGCGCCGGGCGCGGCGTGCGCCTGACCGCCGCCGGCCGCCGTTTCCTGGAACAGGCCGAGCGCCTGATCGCGGCGCGCGACCGCATCGTCGACGAGCTGGCGGCGACCGCCGATCTGGTCGGCACGCTGCGTATCGGCGTCGCCGAGACCGTCGTCCATACCTGGCTGCCGGCGATGCTGACCCAGCTACGGGACGCGCTGCCGCGGATGCGCTTCGAGCTCGCGGTCGACACCTCGGCGGAGCTGCGCCGCAAGCTCGCCGGCGACGAGCTCGACTTCGCGATCCTGATGCGGCCGCTGGTCCCCGCCGAGGCCCGGCAGTTCGACATCGGCGGCATCGAGATCTGCTGGGTGGCGGCGCCGGGCCTGGCGCTCCCCGAGGGCCCGCTCGCGCCGGCGGACCTGGCGCAGCGGCCGATCGTGACCTTCCCGAAGAGCACGCCGCCCTACCGGGAAATCGAGCGGCTGCTCTCGGATCCCGGCCTGCCGGTACCGCTGCTGCACGGCTGCGCCTCGCTGTCGACCATCGCGCACCTGGTGCGCGACGGCTTCGGCATCGGCACGCTGCCCCGCCGCATGGTCCAGGCCGACCTGGCCAGCGGCGCTCTGCGGGAGCTGCGGGTCGTCGAGGCGGCGCGGCTCGAGGCGCTCGACTTCGTCGCCGCCTACCTGCCGGGGCGCAACGACCGGCTGGCCGAGGTCCTGGTGTCGGCTGCGCGCGCGGCGGCCGCGGCCGATTCATGACCGAGACGGGTGATCGTCGAAAGCCGCATGATTGATCTCGTTGAAAGATCAATCACTTATTTATTCGATCGCTTGGCGGGAACATAGATGTCTGGGACGCTTGCCGCTTCTTCACCCGGTCGGGGAGGCCTGTCTCGATGGCTCCGGGAGTTCGGGCAGCGGCCGCGGCGCGCGCAGGCGGGCCGGTCGAGGCGGGCTTCGCGGCCCGCAGCCCCGAGATCGCCCAGGCGCTGCGGCGCCAGATCCGCGACGGCGAGCTGAGCGGCCAGACCAGCGGCCTGGCCGCCGGCTTCCTGCAGGCGAACCTGGCGATCCTGCCGGCCGCGCTGGCCGGCGACTTCCTGCTCTACTGCACGCGCAATCCGAAGCCCTGTCCGCTGCTCGACGTCGGCGACGCCGGCGACCCGATGCTGCCGCGCCTCGGCCGCGACCTCGACGTGCGCCGCGACCTCTCGCGCTACCGCCTGTTCCGCGACGGACGGCATGTCGAGACGCCGCAGGACGTCTCCGCGGCTTGGCGCGACGACCTGGTCGCCTTCGCCATCGGCTGCTCCTTCTCCTTCGAGGACGCGCTGCAGCGCGCCGGCATCGCGGTGCGCCACATCGACGCCGGCCGCAACGTGCCGATGTACGTGACCGCGATCGAGACCCGGCCGGCGGGGCCCTTCGGTGGCCCGCTCGTGGTCTCCCTGCGCTCCTTCGCGCCGGCCGACGCGATCCGCGCCGTCGTGCTGTCCGACCAGTACCCCCTGGCCCACGGCGCCCCGGTACACATTGGCGACCCGGCGCGGATCGGCATCGCCGACCTCTCGGCCCCGGACTTCGGCGACCCGCCGGTCGTCGCAGAGGGCGACATCCCGGTGTTCTGGGCCTGCGGCGTGACCCCGCAGATGGCGATCGGCCGGGCGCGCCCCGAGCTCGCCATCACCCACGACCCCGGCCACATGCTGATCACCGACCTGCCGGCCGACCTCAAGGCCTAGGGCGGCTTTAGACAGAACGATGCGTTTCCCAAGAAGAAGGAGCTGCGACATGAACAGGACCCTCATCACCCTCTCCGCCGCGAGCCTGCTCGCCGCCGGCCTGGCGGCGCCCGCCGCGGCCCAGGACATCCAGGAGGTCGAGCTGTCGGTCGTCGGCAGCTGGAGCGGCCTGCCGCTGCACAAGCAGTTCGAGCGGCCCTTCTGGACCGAGACCTTGCCCCAGGCCTCCGGCGGCAAGATCACGGTCAATCTGACGACCTTCGACCAGATGGGCGTCAAGGGCGGCGACGTGTACCGGCTGCTCGACGAGGGCGTGTTCGACGTCGGCATGACCGTCGCCGACTACACCGTCGCCGACGCGCCGGAGCTCGAGGGGCTGGACGTGCCGCTGGTCGCGACCGACCCGGCCGACGCGCGCGCCATGGTCGAGGCGGCGCGGCCGATGGTCGAGGACATCATGCGCGATCGCTTCGGCTCGAAGCTGCTGGCGATCGCGCCCTATCCGCCGCAGGTCGTCTTCTGCAAGCCCGAGATCGCCGGCCTGAAGGACCTCGAGGGCCTGAAGGTGCGCGGCTCCGGCCGGATGACCACGAAGTTCCTGGAGGCGCTCGGCGCCTCGGGCGTCAACGTCGACTTCTCCGAGGTGCCGGGGGCGCTGGAGCGCGGCGTCATCGACTGCGCGATCACCGGCTCGGGCTCCGGCTACTCGGCCGGCTGGTGGGAGAGCGCTGACTACCTCATGACCCTGCCGCTCGGCGGCTGGGACGCCGTCGTCACGGCGATGAACCTGGAGCGCTGGGAGTCGCTGAACGCGGCGACCCAGGAGCTGATCCAGAGTCAGATCGCCGAGCACTTCGAGGCCGCGGCCTGGGACGCCGCCGCCGGCAACCTGGAGGTCGACATCGCCTGCCTGACCGGCAAGGGCGAGTGCCCGGCCGGCGAGTCCGCGGGCATGACCCTGGTCGAACCCTCGGAGGCGGACACCGAGACCGCCAACCGGGTGCTGCGCGAGACCGTGCTGCCCGAGTGGAAGGAGCGTGCCGGCGCCGAGTGGGCGCAGCGCTGGAGCGACAGCGTCGGCGCGGTCGTCGGCGTGACGATCGACTGAGGCCGGTCGCCGAGGACCGCCGCGAGAGGCCCTGAGGCGTGCCGGATCGCCATAGCGACCTGGTCGCCCGCGTCGCCGCCGCGACGCGGGCGGTCAACAGGAGGATCGCCATCGCCTGCGGCCTGGTCCTCCTGGCGACCGGCGCGCTGATCCTGGTCGAGATCGCGCTGCGCCGGACCTTCGGCGGCGTGCTCGGCGGTACCGACGAGATCTCCGGCTACGTCATGGCGGGGATCGCGACCTGGGGCCTGAGCTGGGCGCTCGCCGAGCGCGCCCACGTGCGCATCGACCTGCTCCAGCGCCGGCTGGCGCCGGCCGGCCGCGCGACCCTCGACGCCCTGGCGCTGCTCGGCGTCGCGGCCGTGGCGGCGCTGGTCACGCTGCATGCCTGGTCGGTGCTGGCGACCAGCCTGGCGCGCGGCTCCCTGGCCAACACGCCGCTCGAGACGCCGCTGTGGATCCCCCAGGCGATCTGGCTCGGCGGCTGGGCCTGGTTCGCCGTCACCGCCTGGCTGCTCGCCGGCTGCCTGCTGGTCGCCCTGCTCGGCGGCCGTTTCGCGCTGGCCGAGGAGATCGGCGGCGCGCAGCAGCAGGAGGAGGCGGAGCCATGATCGGCGGCCTCTCGGTCGGGCTGCTGGTGCTGATGGGCCTGTCGCTTCCGGTCGGCGTCGTGCTCTTCGCCCTCGGCCTCGGCGTCGACAGCTTCTTCTCGCCCTTCCCGCTGATCCGAGGTCTCGGCCAGGTCGTCTGGTCGGCGACCGACTCCTCGCTGCTGATCGCGATCCCCTTCTTCGTGCTGCTCGGCGAGGTGCTGGTTCGCGCCGGCATCGCCGAGCGTACCTACCGGGCGCTCGATACCTGGTTCTCCTGGCTGCCCGGCGGCCTGATCCACGCCAACATCGCGACGGCGACGCTGTTCTCGGCGACCTCGGGCTCCTCGGTGGCGACCGCGGCGACGGTCGCCACGGTCGCCATGCCCCAGGCCCGGCGCCTCGGCTACGACCCGCGGCTCTTCTCCGGCGCGATCGCGGCCGGCGGCACGCTCGGCATCATGATCCCGCCCTCGATCAACCTGATCGTCTACGGCTTCCTGACCGAGACCTCGATCCCGCAGCTGTTCCTGGCCGGCCTGGTGCCGGGCCTCCTGCTGGCGCTCGGCTTCATGGCCGTCTCGGCCGTCCTGTGCTGGCTCTGGCCGGCGCTCGGCGGCGGCGGCGAGCGCTACGGCTGGCGCGCCCGGATCGCGAGCCTCGCCGACCTGCTGCCGATCCTGCTGCTCTTCACCGTCGTCATCGGCTCGATCTACCTGGGCTGGGCGACGCCGACCGAATCGGCGGCGCTGGGCGTGGCCATGGCGATGCTGATCGCCGCCGCCCGGCGCGGCCTCAGCGTCGCGGCGCTGCGCGAGGCGCTGCTCGGCACGATCCGGGTCACGGCGATGATCATGTTCGTGATCGTCGGCGCCTACTTCCTCAACTACACCCTGGCCTCGGCCGGCCTGGGCCAGGCCCTGCGCGAGCTGATGGCCGGCCTGGGGCTTGGGCCGACCGGGACGCTGCTGGCGATCGTGCTGCTCTATCTCGTGCTCGGCTTCTTCATCGAGACGCTGTCGCTGATGGTCGCGACCATCCCGATCGTCGTGCCGATCGTGCTGGCGCTCGGCTACGATCCGGTCTGGTTCGGCATCCTGCTGATCCTGCTGATCGAGATGGCGCTGATCACGCCGCCGGTCGGGCTCAACCTCTACGTCGTCCAGGGCGCGCGCAAGGGCGGCAACCTCGCCGAGGTCATGGTCGGCGCGATCCCCTACGTCGCCGTCATGCTGGTCATGGCGGCCCTGCTGATCGTCTTCCCGGGCATCGCGCTCTGGCTGGGCGGCGGCTGATCGAACAAACCACGGGAGAAACGCGAAGATGGCGGACGAGCTTCAGTTCGAGGTCGAGGGGGAGGGGAGGCTGCGCCTGGAGCGGCGCCAGGGCGTGATCGCCGGCTGGACCGGGCGCGATCCCGCGGCCATCGAGCACCACATCGAGGAGCTGGCGGCGATCGGCGTGCCGCGGCCCTCGAGCGTGCCGCTCTACTACCGGGTCTCGGCCCAGGCCTTCACCCAGGCGCCGGCGATCCAGGTCGTCGGCGACGGCAGCTCCGGCGAGGTCGAGCCGCTGCTCTTCGACAGCGGCGAGGCGCTCTACCTCGGCCTCGGCTCCGACCACACCGACCGCAGCCTGGAAACCTACTCCGTGGCGCTGTCCAAGCAGATCTGCGCCAAGCCGGTGGCGCGCCAGGCCTGGCGCTTCGAGGAGGTCGCGGGGCACCTGGAGCAGCTCGAGCTGCGCTCCTGGATCGAGGAGGCCGAGGGCGCAGC
This sequence comes from Tistlia sp., assembly GCF_040905785.1. Taxonomy (NCBI): domain Bacteria; kingdom Pseudomonadati; phylum Pseudomonadota; class Alphaproteobacteria; order Rhodospirillales; family Rhodovibrionaceae; genus Tistlia; species Tistlia sp. The sequence goes on along the minus strand of NZ_JBBDQW010000078.1, from coordinate 40,845 downwards.
GCGCGTCCTCTACCAGGAGGGCACGATCGCCGGCATCCGGCCCTTCGCCGAGCTGCTGGCCGGGACGCCGGTGGCGGCCGGCGGCGGCCGGATGGCGGCGGGCGCGATGATGCTCTGCGGCACCTTCCCGGTCATCTCCGGCGGCGTGCGCCCGGCGCTCGCCTTCCACATGGAGCTGCGCGACCCGCGGCTCGACCGCAGCATCGCCTGCAGCTATAGGGTCGAGGTCCTGCCGAACGTCTCCTGACACCACGAGAAGGTCCCCGCCATGCCGCTTCCGCCACCCCGCGCGCAGCGCCTGCGCCTCAGCGCCCGCCGCCGGGCCGAGACGGCCCTGGAGCAGGCCGCGGCCCTCGAGCCCCTGACCCTGGGCCGCCTCTTCGCGAGCTTCGACGCGGAGCGCATCCTGGAGGCGGCCGAGGCCGCCGACGCCCGCCGCGCCGCCGGCGAGACGCTGCCGCTGCACGGCCTGACGGTCTCGATCAAGGACCTCTTCGACGAGGCCGGGCAGGTCACCGGCGCCGGCTCGCTCGAGCTGCTGTCGAGTCCGCCGGCCGAGGCCGACGCCGAGGCCGTGCGCCGGCTCCGCCAGGCCGGGGCGGTGCCCTTCGGGCGCACCGCCATGACCGAGTTCGCCTATTCCGGCGTCGGCCTCAACCCGCACTACGGCACCTGCGGCAACAGCCGCGACCCCCGGCGCATCCCCGGCGGCTCGACCTCCGGCGGGGCCGTAGGTGTCGGCCTGGGCCTGAGCGACGTCGCGCTCGGCTCCGACACCGGCGGCTCGGTGCGCATTCCGGCTGCGCTCAACGGCCTCGCCGGCTTCAAGCCCTCCCAGGCCGCGGTGCCGCTGGAGGGCGCCTTTCCCCTGGCCGGCAGCTACGACTCGATCGGCCCCCTGGCGCGCAGCGTGGAGACCTGCGCCGAGGTCCACGCCGTGCTGTCCGGCACCCCCGGCCGGCTCGACCGCGAGGCCGGCGTGCGCGGCCTGCGCCTGGGCGTGCTCGGCGGCCCGCTGCAGGGCGAGCTCGACGGCCAGGTCGCCGCCGACTTCGAGCGCGCGCTCGGCATCCTGGCCCGCGCCGGCGCGGTGCTGCAGCCGGTCGCCGCGCCCTTCCTGGAGAAGGCCGGCTGGTGCAACCGCATCGTCGTCGCGACCGAGGCCCATGCCGTCCACGCCGGGCGGCTCTCGGCGCTGGAGACGAGCGGCGACCCGCGGGTGCTCGGCCGCATCCGCTTCGCCGAGACGGTGAGCGCCGAGGACCGCGCCGAGGCCTACCGCCTGCGCGAGCAGGCGCAGGCCGGCTGGGCCGCCCTGGCCGCCGAGGTCGACGCGCTGCTGCTGCCGACCGTGCCGACCGTGGCGCCGTTGATCCACGACGTGGCCCAGGACTTCGACCGGCTGAACGCGCTGATGCTGCGCAATCCCTCGGCGATCAACTTCGCCGACGGCTGCGCCGCGACGCTGCCGATGCAGGCGCCGGGAGCCCTGCCGACCGGCCTGATGGTCGCCGCGGCCAAGGGCGCCGACTGGGCCTGCCTCGACGTCGCCGCGCGCATCGCCCTGCTGGTCTCGCCGCCGGCCTGAGGCCGGCCCGGACTCTGCCTGCGCGTCCGCTCAGCCGGGGCGTCCGCTCAGCCCGGGCGTCCGCTCAGCCCGGGCGTCCGCTCCGGCCGCCGGCGGCGATGCGGCTGGGCAGCAGCTCGCCGGTGCGCTCCAGCACGGGGTAGGCGGCGGCGGCGACGATGTGCGAGTTGACCAGCTTGACGTCGCGCAGCAGGTCGAGGTGCAGGGCGCTGGTCTGGGCGGTGTCGAGCCGCCCGGCGCGCAGCCGCGTGAAGTGCGCCTCGGTCGCCGCCGACTCGGCGCTGCGGAAGGCGACCTTCTCGTCGGCCAGCAGCCGCGCGGCGCGCCGGTCGCCGGTCATCAGCAGCGAGGCGGCGGTGCGCAGGTTGGCGATCAGCTGGTCCATCATGCCGGTCAGCTCCGCCAGGCCGTCCTTGGAGAAGGCGAGGCCGCGCTTCAGCCGCTTGGCGGCGTGCGGCAGCAGGTTGCGCTCGACGACGTCGCCGGCCTGCTCGAGGTTCATGGCGAAGGTCAGGATCTCGGTGAGCCGGCGGTGGTCGGCCTCGCTGAGGCCCTCGGGGTCGATCGAGGTCAGGTAGGACTTGATCGCGTTGTTCAGGCCGTCGAGCACGTCGTCGAGGCGCTTGGTCTCGGCGATCAGCCGGCGGTCGCCCGTGGCCAGCGCCTCGCGCGCGCCGTGCAGCATCTCCTCCAGGACATCGGCGAGCCGCAGCGCCTCGCGCGCGGCGCCGCCGAGCGCCACCACCGGGGTCCGCTTCGCCGCCTTGTCGAGGTAGAGCGGGCGCGAGGGGTCGCTGGCCGCGCTGCGGTCCGGCAGCAGCCGCTCCAGCAGCCGCGCGAAGGGGTCGAGCAGCGGCAGGAACAGCAGCACCAGCGCCAGGTTGAACAGCGTGTGGAAATTGGCGACGGCGCGCTGCGGGTCGAGCGCCAGGACCAGCTCGGTCAGCGGCTGCAGGGCGGCCATGGCCAGCACCGCGCCGAGCGCGCGCATCAGCAGGTTGCCGACCGGCAGGCGCCGGGCCTTGGGGTCGTCGCCGGCGCCGCCCTCGAGCAGCGGGTTGACCGCCGTGCCGAGGTTGGCGCCGATGACGAAGGCGAAGGCGGCGAGCGGCTCGATCACGCCGTTGAGCGCCAGCGACATGACCAGCAGCACGACCGCGACGCTGGAGTGGGCGATCCAGGCCGCGGCCGCACCGAGGATCAGGTTCAGCATCGGCACGGCGGCCAGGGCGCCGAGCAGCATGCGCAGCTCCGGCGCCCGCTCGTAGGGCTCCATCAGCGCCAGCAGCTGGTGCAGCGCCATCAGCATCAGGCCAAGGCCGATGAAGACCCGGCCGAGATCGTGGACGTGGGAGCCGTTGTCGCGCCGGAACAGGACGACGCCGAGCAGGATCAGCGCCGGCGCGAAGACCGCGACGTCGAAGGACAGCAGCTGCACGATCAGCGTGGAGCCGACCCCGGCGCCCAGCATGACCGCCAGGGCCGGCGTCAGGCGGACCAGGCCGCTCGCGGTGAAGCCGGTGGTCATCAGGCCGGTGGCGGTGCTGCTCTGCAGCGCGGCGGTCACGCCGGTGCCGGCGAGCACGGCCGTGAAGCGGCTGCGCAGGGCGCTGCCGAGCAGCGAGCGCAGCCTGGCGCCGAAGGCGCGCTGCACGCCGGTGCGCACCATGTGCGTGCCCCAGAGCAGCAGCGCCACGGTGCCGGCCAGATGCACGAGGGCGATCGAGAAGTCCATGAGGGGGCGCGCTGTTCCTTGTGAAGCGACTCGGGAAGACAATACTCCCCAATGAGACAGCGCACCAAGGCTGGCCGGGTTCCCTGCGGCGGCGTCCTTCGCGCTTGCATGGTTCGACAAGCTCACCATGAAGCGACGGAAGCGCCTGGCGGGTCGGCGGCTTGGAAACGCGCGGGGGAAGCGTTCGGAGACAGGGTCGACACCCGCGCCCATCCCCGCCGTCGCTTCATGGTGAGCCTGTCGAACCATGCAAGCGTGGACGCGCCTGGCGGGTCGCTGCGGCCTGGAAACGCGCGGGGGAGGCGTTCGGGAGACAGGGTCGACACCCGCACCCACCCCTGCCGTCGCTTCATGGTGAGCCTGTCGAACCATGCAAGCGTGGACGCGCCTGGCGG
>NZ_JBBDQW010000078.1:0-37027 GCF_040905785.1 Tistlia sp. | reverse complement strand
GCACCCACCCCTGCCGTCGCTTCATGGTGAGCCTGTCGAACCATGCAAGCGTGGAAGCGCAGACACGCAGACGCGCAGTGGAGCGCGGCGCCGTCAGCGTGTAGGAAGGACCGCGACAACAGACGCAGCGAGGAGCCCCGATGATCGACAAGACCCTGCCGGACGTCGCCGCGGCGCTGGCCGACGTCGCCGACGGCGCCGTGGTGCTGGTCGGCGGCTTCGGCGAATCGGGCAGCCCGATCGAGCTGATCCACGGCCTGATCGACCAGGGCGCGCGCGAGCTGACCGTGGTCAGCAACAACACCGGCAACGGCCACGTCGGCCTGGCCGCGCTGATCCAGGCCGGGCGGGTGCGCAAGATGGTCTGCTCCTACCCGCGCTCCTCCCACTCGAAGGTCTTTCCCGACCTCTACCGCCGCGGCGAGATCGAGCTGGAGCTGGTGCCCCAGGGCACGCTGGCCGAGCGGATCCGCGCCGGCGGCGCGGGGGTGCCGGCCTTCTTCACGCCGACCGCGGCCGGTACCGTGCTGGCCGAGGGCAAGGAGCAGCGCGAGTTCGAGGGCCGCAGCTACGTCATGGAGCGGGCGATCCGCGGCGACGTCGCGCTGGTCCGCGCCGAGGCCGGCGACCGCTTCGGCAACCTGACCTTCAACAAGGCCGGCCGCAACTTCGGGCCGATCATGTGCATGGCCGCGGCGACCAGCGTCGTCCAGGTCCGGCGGATCCTGCCGGCCGGCGGGATCGACCCCGAGGTCGTGGTCACGCCCGGCATCTTCGTCGACCGCCTGGTCGAGGTCGCCGCGCCGGCCGCCGAATCCGAGCTCGTCGCCCAGGGAGCCAGCTACCCATGACAGCCACGACCGACGACCGTCCCAACCGCAAGGGCCTGAGCCGGGTCCAGATGGCCTGGCGCGCCGCCCAGGACATCCCCGACGGCGCCTACGTCAACCTCGGCATCGGCATCCCCGAGCTGGTCGCCGCCCACGTGCCGGCCGGCCGCGAGGTCGTCTACCACACCGAGAACGGCATCCTCGGCTTCGGCCCGGCGCGGCCCGGCGAGGAGGACCCGGACCTGATCAACGCCGGCAAGAAGCCGGTGACCCTGCTGCCCGGCGCCAGCCTGTTCCACCACGCCGACTCCTTCGCGATGATCCGCGGCGGCCACATCGACTACTGCATCCTCGGCGCCATGCAGGTCGCCGCCAACGGCGACATCGCCAACTGGTCGACCGGGGCCGAGGGCGCCATTCCCGCGGTCGGCGGCGCCATGGACCTGGTCGCCGGCGTGCGCCACGTCCTGGTCATCACCGAGCACACGACCCGCGAGGGCGAGCCCAAGCTGATGGAGCGCTGCAGCTATCCCCTGACCGCGCCCGGCGTGGTCAGGCGCGTCTTCACCTCCTTCGGCGTGATCGACGTGACGCCGCAGGGCTTCCTGCTGCGCGAGATCGCCCCCGGCGTCCCGCTCGAGCAGGTCCGCGCCGCGACCGCCGCGCCGCTCGCCGTCGCCGACGACCTCAAGGAGGTCGCGGCCCCCGCCGAACAGGCGATAGTCCCGGAGACCCACGATGCCTGACGCCTTCGTCTGCGACGCCCAGCGCACGCCGATCGGCCGCTTCGGCGGCGCGCTCGCCGCCGTGCGCCCCGACGACCTGGCGGTCGTGCCGATCCAGGCGCTGATGGCGCGCAACCCCAGCGTCGACTGGGAGCGGCTCGACGACGTGGTCCTCGGTTGCGCCAACCAGGCCGGCGAGGACAACCGCAACGTCGCGCGCATGGCCCTGCTGCTCGCCGGCCTGCCGGGCAGCGTGCCGGGCAGCACGGTCAACCGCCTCTGCGGCTCGGGCATGGACGCGGTCGGCACGGCGGCGCGCGCGATCCGCGCCGGCGAGGGCGGCTTCTGGCTGGCCGGCGGCGTCGAGTCGATGTCGCGCGCGCCCTTCGTCCTGCCCAAGGCCGAGACCGCCTTCTCGCGCACCGCCGAGATCCACGACACGACGATCGGCTGGCGCTTCGTCAACCCGAAGATGAAGCAGGCCTTCGGCACCGACGCCATGCCCGAGACCGGCGAGAACGTCGCCGAGGAGTTCGGCATCGGCCGCGCCGACCAGGACGCCTTCGCCTGGCGCAGTCAGCAGCGCGCCGGCGCGGCGATGGCGAACGGCCGCTTCGCCGAGGAGATCGCGCCCGTCGCCGTCCCGCGGCGCAAGGGCGAGCCGCTCCTCGTCGACACCGACGAGCACCCGCGCCCCGAGACGACCCTGGAGCAGCTGGCCAAGCTGCCGACGCCCTTCCGGCGCGAGGGCGGCACGGTGACCGCCGGCAACGCCTCGGGCGTCAACGACGGCGCCGCCGCCCTGCTGGTCGCCTCGGAAGCCGAGGCCGCGCGCCAGGGCCTGACGCCGCGCGCGCGCATCCTCGCCATGGCGACCGCCGGCGTGCCGCCGCGGATCATGGGCATGGGCCCGGCGCCGGCCAGCCGCAAGGCGCTGGCGCTGGCCGGCCTGAGCCTGGACCAAATGGACGTGATCGAGCTCAACGAGGCCTTCGCGGCGCAGGCCCTGGCCGTGCTGCGCGACCTCGGCCTGCCCGACGAGGCCGAGCACGCGAACCCCAACGGCGGCGCCATCGCCCTCGGCCATCCGCTGGGCATGAGCGGCGCCCGCCTGGTCCTGACCGCCACCGCCGAGCTGCAGCGGAGCGGGGGGCGCTATGCGCTCTGCACCATGTGCATCGGCGTGGGGCAGGGGATCGCGATGGTGCTGGAGCGGGTGTAGGGGGGGCTGTGCCGTAGGACGGCGACCCGTGACGCTCCGGTCCGCTACGCCCTATCCCTCGATCGTCTCGTCATAGATCCCCACCACGGCGCAGGTATCCAGGTGCCCGTAGCCGCGGCCGATGAGCTGGCGGTAGAGGCTGGCGGCCAGGGCGGTCATCGGCGTCGGGGTCTTCGTCGCCTTCGAGAGGTCGTGGACCATGTCGAGGTCCTTGAGCATCTGGCGGGCGAAGCCGGCGGGCGGGGCGAACTCGCGGCGCTGCAGGCGCGGGTAGACCTTCTGCAGCAGGTTGCCGTCGGCGTAGCCGCCGGCCAGGGCCTCGGGGATGCGCGCGGCCTCGATGCCGGCGTTCTCGGCGAGCTTGGCGGCCTCGGCCAGCACGGCGAAGAGGTTCCCGACGATGACCTGGTTGACCATCTTGGTGGCCTGGCCGGCGCCGGCCTCGCCCATGCGGGTCGCCCGCGCGGCGTAGGCGGCGAGAATCGGCTGCGCCGCCTCGACCGCCGCCTCGCTGCCGCCGAGCATGGCGGTCAGCTGCCCGGCCTCGGCGGCCGGCGGCCCGCCGGAGAGCGGCGCGTCGACCCACTCGGCGCCGGTCTCGGCCTTCAGGCGCCCGGCCATCGCCTGCGTGCGGTCGGCGAAGGCGGTCGAGTGGTCGATCAGCAGGCGCGGGGGCTCGGCGGCGCGCGCCACGCCGGCCTCGCCGAAGATGACCTGCTCGACGGCGTCGGTGTCGAGCACGCAGAGCAGCACGACCTCGGCGGCCTCGGCCACGGCCCGGGGGTCGGCTGCCTCGCGCGCGCCGGCGGCCAGCGCCGGCGCCAGGCGCTCGGGTTCGCGGTTCCAGACCGTCACCTCGAAGCCCGCCGCCAGCAGGCGCAGCACCATGGGCTGGCCCATCAGCCCGAGGCCGATGAACCCGAGGGCGGGACGCTCCGCCCGGTCGCCGTTCGCCATCCTTCGTCTCCTGTTGCCTGCATGCCGATGCCGCAAATGGCGGGGCAGCCTAGCATCGGCCGGAAAGGACCGTCATCAGCGGACAGGCGGGGGCGGCGGGCGCCGGCGTTGACAGGGGCGAAAATGGTATACAATAGTTGCTCCAACGAAACAGAAGCCACCCAGGGGAGGCCGCCGCAAGCGAGGCGGTGCCGAATTTGGCGGAACGCGCGGAGCATCCGGGCGACCCGGCGGTCGCCGCCGACCTTCGGTTCGCCGACGACCTGCCGATCGGTGACGGCCTGCCGATCGTCGACGCCCACCACCACCTCTGGGACCTGGGCGCCAACCGCCATCCCTGGCTGAGCGACGAGCCGCCGATCGACTTTCGCTACGGCGACTATTCCGCGATCCGGCGCAACTACCTGCCCGAGGACTACCGCCGCGACAGCGCCCGCCAGCGCATCGTCGCCAGCGTCTACGTCGAGGCCGAGACCGACCCCGCCGACCCGCTGCGCGAAACCCGCTGGATCGGCGAGACGGGCGAGCGCGCCGGCCTCTGCCAGGCGGTCGTGGCGCAGGCCTGGCTGGACCGCGCGGATGTCGAGGAGCTGCTGGCCGCCCAGGCCGCCTTCCCGCGGGTGCGCGGCATCCGCCACAAGCCGCGGGCGGCGCCGCGGCCGCAGGAGGTCGAGCCGGGGGCGCCGGGCTCGATGGGCGATCCCGCCTGGCGGCGCGGCTACGCGCTGCTGCGGCGGCACGGCCTGTCCTTCGACCTGCAGACGCCCTGGTGGCACCTGGGCGAGGCGGCCGCGCTGGCGGAGGCCTTCCCCGAGACGCAGATCCTGCTCAACCACACCGGCCTGCCGGCCGACCGCAGCCCCGAGGGCCTGGCCGGCTGGCGCCAGGCGCTCGAGGGCCTGGCGCGCTGCCCCAACGTCGCGCTCAAGATCTCCGGGCTGGGCCAGCCGGGCCGGCCCTGGACGGTCGAGGCCAACCGCGGAATCGTGCTCGACGCCATCGAGACCTTCGGCGTCGAGCGCTGCCTTTTCGCCAGCAATTTCCCGGTCGACAGCCTGGTCGCCGACTTCGACACGATCTTCGAGGGCTTCAAGGCGATCGTCCGCGACTTCGACGAGGCGGAACGGCGCAAGCTGTTCTGCGACAACGCGCTGCGCCTCTACCGCATCGAGGCGGCGAAGGCCGCCCCGGGGTGGCGGGGAGCAGCGTCGGCGGCGGCCGGCGATGCCGGTCGAACAGAAACCGGAACAAGCGGGAGGAAGCGATGAGGACGACAGGTTTCAGGAGCTTGCTGGCCGGAGCGGCGACGGCGCTGCTGGCGGGCGGCATCGCGCTGGGCGCCGCGGGCGAGGCGCGCGCCGAGTACCCCGAGCGGCCGGTCACCCTGCTGGTCGCCTGGGGCGCCGGCGGCGGCACCGACATCGTGGCGCGCCAGTTCGCCGCCCTGCTGGAGCAGGAGCTCGGCCAGCCGGTCAACGTCGTCAACCAGACCGGCGGCGGCGGCGTCGTCGGCCACGTCGCCATGGCCAACGCCGAGCCCGACGGCTACACGGTCGGCGTCGCGACCATGGAGGTCACCGTCTACCAATCCATGGGCCTGGCCGACATCGGGCCCGACTCCTACACGCCGATCATCCGCCTGGCGGCGATCCCCGCCGGCCTGACGGTCAAGGCCGACTCGCCCTACCAGAGCGCCGAGGAGCTGCTGGCGGCGATCAAGGAGCAGCCGAAGGGCACCTTCAAGTCGTCGGGCTGCGGCATCGGCTGCGCCTGGCACTTCGCCGCGACCGGCTGGATGCAGAAGGAGGGCCTGCCGCCCGACCAGATCCTCTGGATCCCCAGCCAGGGCGGCGCGCCGGCCCTGCAGGACCTGGTCGCCGGCGGCCTGGAGATGGTCACCGCCTCGGTCGTCGAATCGCGCTCGCTGCTGGAAGCCGGCGAGATCCGCGCGCTCGCCGTCATGAACGACGAGCGCCAGGCCGCCTTCCCCGACGTGCCGACGCTGGAAGAGGCGACCGGCGCCGACTGGAGCATGTCGACCTGGTTCGGCCTGGTCGGGCCGAAGGGCATGCCCGAGGAGGCCGTCGAGACGCTCGAGGCCGCCGCCGCCAAGGTCTACGACAGCGACGCCTTCCAGGCCTTCATGGAGGAGCGCGGCTACGTCGCCGTCGGCGAGAGCCCGGAAGAGTTCCAGGCCTTCATGGCAGGGCAGGCCGAGCAGCTCTCGGGCCTGATCGAGGAGCTCGGCCTGGCGAAGTAGAGCAGGGGTCCGGCGTCTCCCGCTTCCTGGTTCGACAGGCTCACCATGAAGCGGGAGACGATGCCGATGCGGGACCTGACGCCGAAGCGGGACCTGATGCGCAAGGGGGCACCCTCGCCGCTTCATGGTGAGCCTGTTGTCGAACCATGTGGCAGCGCCTGCGGTGCGGCGGCGCGGCCGCAACGGTAGCGGAGGAGAGCCGCGATGCGCTTCAACGACACGGTGCTCGGCCTGGTGCTGGCCGCGCTCGGCGGCGTCGTGGTCTGGCAGGCCGGCGGCTTTCCCTCGCGCCCGGGCATGATCTTCGGCCCGGCGCTCTTCCCGACGATCATCGGCCTCGGGCTGGTCGGCTGCGGCCTGCTGCTGGTCGCCCGCAAGCTGCTCGCCGGCGACCCCACGCCCTGGTGGGTGGTGCCGGACTGGGGGCGCTCGCTCTACCACGTCGCCGGCATCCCGGTCGTGATCGGCCTGATCCTCTTCTACCTCTACCTCTCGCGGCCGCTCGGCTTCGTGCCGACGATGTTCCTGGTGCTGCTGGCCGGCATGCTGTGGTTCCGCGCCCGCCTGCTGCCGGCCGTGGCGACGGCGGCCGGAGGCGCGGTCGGCATCTTCGTCGGCTTCAGCCTGCTGCTGCGCGTGCCGCTGCCGGTCGGGCCGCTCGAGCGGCTGCTCTGGTAGCGCGATGATGGAGATCCTCGGCGCCTTCGCGCTCATCCTCGAGCCCTACGTCCTCGCGGTCATCCTGGGCGCCGGCTGCCTCGGCATCCTGATCGGCTCGATCCCCGGCCTGACCGCGACCATGGGCGCGGCCCTGCTGGTGCCGATCACCTTCTTCATGGACCCGGTGCCGGCGATCGCCGCCATCGTCACGCTCTCGGCCGTCGCGGTCGTCGCCGGCGACATCCCGGGCGCCCTGCTGCGCATGCCCGGCACGCCGGCCTCGGCGGCCTACACCCTCGACGCCCACACCCTGGTGCGCCAGGGCCGTGCCGAATTGGCGCTCGGCACCAGCATCGTCTGCGCCAGCCTCGGCGGGCTGCTCGGCTCGGTCGTTCTAGTCCTGGCCGCGCCGACCCTGGCGCGCTTCGCCCTCAACTTCTCGGACTTCGAGTACTTCTGGCTGACCTGTCTCGGCCTGACCTGCGCCGCCTTCGTCTCGCCCGGCTCGACCGTCAAGGGCGCGGCCTCGCTGTTCATCGGCCTGCTGATCGCGACCGTCGGCCTCGACGTCACCTCGGGCTTCCCGCGCTTCACCTTCGGCACCACCGACCTGATGGGCGGCGTGCCGCTGATCCCGGCGATGATCGGCATGTTCGCCATCGCCGAGGTGTTCCGCCACGCCGTCGCCCTGGCGCCGGTGCCGCACTTGGAGCAGCAGGCGGTCGGCGGCCTGTTCAGCGGCCTCGGCAAGGCGCTGCGGCCCTACCGCTGGAACATCCTGCGCGGCGGCCTGATCGGCACCCTGATCGGCGCGCTGCCGGGCGCCGGCGCCGACATCGCGGCCTGGGTCGCCTACGCCGTCAGCCGGCGCTTCTCGCGCACGCCGGAGCGCTTCGGCACCGGCCACGTCGAGGGCATCTGCGACGCGGGCGCGGCCAACAACGGCTCGCTCAGCGGCGCCTGGGTGCCGGCGCTGGTCTTCGGCATCCCCGGCGACACCATCACCGCGATCGCCATCGGCGTGCTGATCCTCAAGGGCATGCAGCCGGGCCCGGCGGTCTTCATCAACTCGCCGACCCTGCTCTATGCCGTCTTCATCTCCTTCTTCGTCGCCAACCTGCTGATCGTGCCGCTCGGCTGGGCGGCGGTGAAGGCGGCCAAGCACGTGGTGCGCGTGCCGCGCAGCCTGCTGATGCCGCTGATCCTGGGCTTCTGCATCGTCGGCGCCTTCGCGATCACCAACAGCCTGCTCGGCGTTCAGGTCATGCTGGCGCTCGGGCTGCTCGGCTACCTGATGGAGGAGAACGGCCTGCCGGTGGCGCCGGCGATCCTGGGCATCGTGCTCGGCGGCGTGCTGGAGCAGAACTTCATGACCTCGATGCTGAAGGCCCAGGGCGACCTGCTGGCCTTCTTCGACCGCCCGGTGGCGGCGGCGCTGGGCACGGTGACGCTGCTGGTCTGGGCCTCGCCGCTGCTGCTGCGCGGCTACCGGGCGCTGGCCGCCGGACAGGGAAGGAAAGCGGAATGACGGGACAGATCCGGGCCGAGCCGCTCGGCGAGGGCATCGTGCGGGTGGTGATCGACCACCAGGAGCGCCGCAACGCGCTCGACAACGCCATGTGGGACAGCCTGGGCGCGCTGATGCGCGACCTCGACGCCGACGAGACGCTGCGCTGCGTGATCCTGACCGGCGCCGGCGACAAGGCCTTCGGCGCCGGCGCCGACATCTCGGAGTTCGAGGAGAACCGCGGCGACTCGGCGCGCGCCCGCCGCTTCGCCGAGCGCACCCACGGCGCGCTCGCCGCCGTCAAGCAGTGCCGGCACCCGGTGCTGGCGGCGATCCGCGGCCTCTGCGTCGGCGGCGGCCTGGAGCTGGCGCTTTGCGCCGACCTGCGCCTCGCCGCCGAGGACGCGCGCTTCGGCATTCCGGTCAAGCGCCTGGGCCTGGTCGTCGCCTACGAGGAGATGGAGGGGCTGCTCGAGGCGGTCGGCAAGGCCAACGCCCTGCGCATCCTGCTCGAGGGCGACCTGTTCGGCGCCGAGGAGGCGCTGCGTATGGGCCTGATCAACCACCTGGCGCCGCTCGCCGACTACGAGGACCAAGTCCTCGAGCGCGCGCACCTGATCGCCGAGGGTGCGCCGCTGGTCGCGCGCTGGCACAAGAAGTTCGCCAACCGCCTGCTCGACCCGCGTCCGCTGACCGCCGAGGAGCGCGACGAGAGCTTCGCCTGCTTCGACAGCGAGGACTTCCGCATCGGCTACCGCGCCTTCCTCGCGAAGCAGAAGCCGACCTTCGTCGGCCGGTAATCTCAGGAATAAGGATCCCGCTGCCCATGACTGCACTGGCCGGACTCAAGGTCGTCGACATGACCCACATCATGGCAGGGCCGACCTGCACCCTGATGCTCGCCGACATGGGCGCCGACGTCATCAAGGTCGAGAAGCTGGCCGGTGGCGACGACACCCGGCGCTCGATCCCGCCGGCGATCGGCGACCAATCGGCGGCCTTCCTGATGATGAACCGCAGCAAGCGCGGCATCGCCCTCGACCTGCGCACCGAGGGCGGCAAGCAGGTGCTGCGCCGCCTGCTGAAGGACGCCGACGTGCTGGTCGAGAACTACCGGCGCCAGACCCTGCCGAAGCTCGGCTTCGACTACGAGAGCCTGCGCGCCGAGAATCCGGGCCTGATCTACTGCGCGATCTCGGGCTTCGGCCGCACCGGGCCCTACAAGGACCGCGGCGGCTTCGACCTGGTGACCCAGGCGATGAGCGGCATCATGTCGATCACCGGCACCCGCAAGGGCGAGCCGCCGGTCAAGTGCGGCGCGCCCCTGACCGACATCACCGCCGGCCTGCTGGCGACGATCGGCATCCTGGCGGCGCTGCGCAGCCGCGAGCAGACCGGCAAGGGCCAGATGGTCGACACCTCCCTGCTCGAGGCCGGCGCGATCCAGACCTACTGGCAGTCGGCCATCACCCTGGCGACCGGCGAGGCGCCGGGGCCGATGGGCTCGGCGCACCCGCTGAACGCGCCCTACCAGGCCTTCGAGGCCTCGGACGGCTGGATCGTCGTCGGCGGCGCCAACGAGACCAACTGGCGCCGGCTGGTCGAGCTGCTCGGCGTGCCGGAGCTGGCCGCCGACCCGCGCTTCGAGACCAACGCCCAGCGCATGGCCCACCTGGGCGAGCTGGAGGCGGCGCTCAACGAGCAGTTCCGCAAGCGCAGCGCCGAGGACTGGCTGGCCGCCCTGGAGGCCGCCGGGGTGCCGGCCGGGCCCGTCTACGACATCGCCGAGATGCACCGCGACCCGCAGATCCTGGCCCGCGACATGGTCGTCGAGGTCGAGCACTCGACCCTGGGGCCGGTCAAGACCCTGGGCCTGCCGATCAAGTTCTCCGACACGCCCGGCGGCCCGCGCTGGGGCGCGCCGCTGCTCGGCCAGGACACCCGCGCCGTGCTGCTGGAGCACGGCTACGCCGAGGCCGAGATCGACGCCCTGGCGCAGGCGGGCGCGATCGGCGAGGCTGGCGGCGCCACGCAGGAGTAGGAGCAGCCATGCTGTACGAACTGGACGGCGTTCGGCCCGAGGTCGACGAGGAGGCCTGGGTCGCGCCCAACGCCACGGTGATCGGCCGGGTCGTGCTGCGCCGCCAGGCGAGCGTCTGGTGGGGCGCGACCCTGCGCGGCGACAACGACCTGATCGAGATCGGCGAGGGCTCGAACATCCAGGACGGCTCGGTGCTGCACACCGACCCCGGCGTGCCGCTGGTCGTCGGCCCGGGCGTGACCGTCGGCCACCTGGTCATGCTGCACGGCTGCACGGTCGGCGAGGGCTCGCTGATCGGCATCGGCAGCGTCGTGCTGAACCACGCCCGGATCGGCCGGAACTGCCTGATCGGCTCCAACAGCCTGGTCACGGAGGGCAGCGAGATCCCCGACAACTCCCTGGTCCTCGGCTCGCCGGGCAAGGTCGTGAAGACGCTCTCCGAGGTGCACCGCGAGCGCCTGCGCGAGTCGGCTGTTTCTTATGCCGACAAGTGCCGCCTCTACCGCACCCGCCTGGTCGCCCTGGACTGAGAGGTCGTCCCACGCCCCTCGACAGTCTCGGGACGAAGCGAAGAGGAGGTGCCGCTTCCTCGAGTGGCGTGGCAGTGCCGGCTCGCCGGGCTCAGGAGGCGGCGGCCTCGGGGCGGGCGGCCTCGGCCAGGATCTCCTGCATCTTGTCCCAGGCCTGGAGCACGTGCCGGCGCAGGATCTCGGCTAGGCCCTCGGCGTCGCGGGCGACCAGCGCATCGAGGATCTGCTCGTGCTCCTTGATCGCGCTTTCCCAGCGCTGGGTCTTGAGATTGCAGATGTAGCGGGCGCGGTAGACGCGGGCGTTGAGCACCCGGTGGTGTGCGATCAGCGCCTGGTTGCCCGAGGCGCGCACCAGCGCCAGGTGGATGTCCTGGTTGCGCTTGAAGTAGCCGAGCCGGTCGCCGCGGGTATAGGCGGCGAGCATCTCGAAGTGCAGGGCGCGCAGCTCCGCGAGCTCCGCCTCGCTGATCGAGCGGCAGGCGAGCTCGGCGGCGAAGGCCTCGAGCACGCCCAGCAGCTGCAGCAGCTCGCGGATCTCGGTGGCGCTGGGCGCGGCGACCAGCGCGCCGCGGTTCGGGTGCAGCTCGACCAGCCCCTCGACGGAGAGGATCTTCAGGGCCTCGCGCAGCGGCGTGCGCGAGACGCTGAGCCGCTCGGAGAGGGTGCGCTCGCGGATCGGCGCCCCCGGCGGCAGCTCGTCCTGGATGATCATCTCGCGGATGCGCTCGGCGACCCTCGCGCCCTTGGAGCCGGGCGACCTGGCGAGGGAAGGGGGCGAGGCGCGGCCCGGAAGAACGCTTACCTTGTCGGCCATGATGATCTCCGCCTGCTCCATAGCATGTAACGGCGGCGTCGCGGAAGCCGGGCCTCAGCCTCCGAAGAACAGCGCGTCCTGCTCCCGGCGCAGGCGGTGCAGGACCGAATCCTCCGGAATCTCGACCATGCCGGCTGTCACCGCCGCGCCCTCGGCGATCTCGACGCGGGCGACGGCGCCGGCCAGCAGGTAGTAGGGCAGCGGCGTCGCCGCGCCGAGCGGTGCCGCCGGCAGCATCGCCGGCCGCAGGCCGCCGATCTCGTGGCGGTGGCCGATCTCGAAGCGCGTGCCCGCTGCGATCGCCCGGTCGGCGACGGCAGTCAGGTCGACGCGCGGCCGCACGTCCTCGCCGGCCGTCGAGCGGCCGGCCCGGCAGGCCGAGAGCACCGACATCGGCGCCTCGGCGCCGAGCAGGTGCACCGGGTTGTGGATCAGCACGCGGCCGTCGTCGCCGCTGACCGGGATGCCCTTGTCCTTGAACAGCCGGCCGGTCACGGGATCGGGCGTGCGCGCGACCACGAAGACGCCGCCGGCGAAGGACAGCTCGTCGGGCCGGCGCAGGCAGTTGAAGATGTCGACCACGCCCTCGCGGGACAGCAGGCCGCCCCCCGCCTCGGCGCCGAACAGGTCGGGCAGCTCCAGGGTGCGGGCGATCGGGGCGTGCAGCGCCGGCCGGTCGACGCCGAGGCCGGTGGCGTTGCAGACGATGGTCATCTCGCAGAGATCCGGCACCGTGCGGTGCGCGAAGCCGGCCAGCAGGCCCGCGCGCGCCGCAACCGCCTCGCGCAGCTCCGAGGGCGCGCAGGACCAGTGGGCGCCGAAGCCGGGCAGGGCCACGGTGCGGCCCTGGGCGGTCACGCTGCCGGCCGCGGGATCGTAGACGAAGTCGTATTCGCTGGCCTTGCCGGCGGCGACGATCTCGAGGCCGAGCAGGCGCGACCAGGCGACCAAGCCGATCAGCAGGCTCGGCTGGTCGCCGTCGACCGGCGTGTGGACGACGCCGGCCTGCCGGGCCTTGTGGGCGAGCAGCGGGCCGACCACGCTCTCGGCCTCCTTGGTCACCATGACCACGTGCTTGCCGGCCGCGATCGCCGCCTCGGCGATGGCCGCCGCATGCCCGGGCTCGCCGGTCGCCTCGACGACGACGTCGAGCGGCAGGCCGACCAGCAGCTCTGCGTCGGCCACGACCACCGCCTGGCCCGCCTCCAGCGCGGTCCCGGCGGCGGCCGGGCTGTCGCAGATCCGGATTTCCTCGGCGGCGAGGCCGACGTCGCGGAAAGCCGCGGCGGCGCGCTCGACGTCGCGGTCGCAGGCGACGCGGGCGCTGAGGTCCGGCACGAGCCGCGCCTGCGACAGGAAGCTGCGGCCGAACTCGCCAACCCCGACCAGGCCGACGCGGAAGACTCTGCCGTCGGACCGGCCGAGCAGGGCTTCGAGATTCATGGGCTTTCGGGCCTTTCGATGGGGCAGGCGGGACCGCTGGCGTTCGCGTCTGCCGCGAGCGACGATGGTATGCGAGCGATCGAGACAGGGTCAATTCTCTCCCGCGCGGCCGAGGGGCAGGTGCGGCCGCTCCCTCGGTAAGCGCATCGGTTTCAGCCCCTTGCACCGCGCCCGGCAGGGCTGCGCCGGGGCCGATTGACGGTCGTTTTTTGGTATGCCACCGTCCTTTGATAACCAAGAAAACCACATCAGGGAGGATAGAGACGATGAAGGCCATGACTCTGCTTGCGGCCTCGGCCCTCGCGCTGTCGGCGCTGGCCGCCCCGCTTCACGCCGAGACGGTGCTGCGCTTCGCCCATACCCAGCCGACCAGCGACAGCCACCACGCCGCCGCCGAGCGCTTCGCCGAGATCGTCGCCGAGCGCACCGGCGGCGAGGTCACGGTCACCATCCATCCGGCCGGCGAGCTGGGCAACGACCCGACGGTGCTGGAGGGCGTGCGGCTCGGCACCATCGAGATCGGCCAGACCGGCAATCCCTTCTACACGCGCTTCGAGCCGAAGCTGAACGTGCTCGACCTGCCGTTCCTCTTCGCCGATTACGACCACGTCTACGCGGTGATCGACGGCGACACCGGCCGCGAGCTGCTCGGCGAGCTCGAGAAGCACGGCCTCAAGGGCCTCGCCTTCTGGGAGATCGGCTTCCGCAAGTTGACCAACAGCAAGCGCGCCGTTCGCGGGCCGGCCGACGTCGCCGGCCTGAAGATCCGCACAACCCCGAACCCGGCGCACGTCCAGGCCTTCGAGCTTCTCGATGCGATCCCGACGCCGATGGCCTTCACCGAGGTCTACCTCGCGCTGGAGACCGGCACGGTCGACGGCCAGGAGAACCCGCTGAACATCATCCGCTCGAACCGTTTCCAGGAAGTCCAGAGCCACCTGTCGTTCACCGACCACGCCTACACCGTCTCGATCGTCTCGATGAACCTGCGCAAGTTCCAGGACCTGACCGACGAGCAGCAGCAGGTCCTGGTCGAGGCGGCGCAGGAGGCGGCGATCTTCCAGCGCGACCTCAACCGCGAGCAGGCGGACTCCGACCTCGCGACCATCAAGGAGGCCGGCGTCGAGGTCGTCGAGGAGGTCGACCGCGAGGCCTTCAAGGCCCTGGTCTACGAGCCGGTCAAGCAGAGCTACGTCGAGAAGTTCGGCCCGGAGATCGTCGAGACGATCGAATCGATGAACTGAGCGGCCGGCGCGCCACCCGAGCTCGCGCCGCCCGTGCTCGCCTCCGCCACCCTCTGGCTGCGGCGGCTGCTCGACGCCGCCGCGGCCCTGCTGCTGGCCTCGGTGCTCGCCGTCACCGTCGCCCGCGTCGTCGCCCGCTACCTGCTCGGCGTCTCGATGCCCTGGAGCGAGGAGCTGACGCGCCTGCTGTTCGTCTGGCTGGTGCTGATCGGCGCCTCGCGCACGACCCACCTGCGCATCGACATCCTGCCGGAGCGGCTCGGCCGCGGCGGCGCGCGGCGGGTCCTCGAGGTCGCCGTGGCGCTGCTCTCGGTCGGCCTGCTCGGCCTGCTGATCTGGAAGGCCTTCGGGCTGATCGCGCTGACCGTCTACGATCGCTACACGGCGCTCGACCTGTCCCTGCAGTACCTCTACTGGTCGCTGGTGATCGGCGGCGGCCTGTGGATCGTGACGACGCTGCTCGCCTTCCTCGAGCGCTCGCGACCCCCCGACGGCCCGGGGCCGGCCGGGCGATGACCCTGGCCCTGCTGCTCGGCACCCTGCTGGCCCTGGCCTTCGCCGGCGTGCCGCTGGTCTTCGCGCTGCTCGCCGCGGCCCTGGTCACCCTGCTGGTGACGCGCCCCGGCCTGCCCCTGGAGCTGGTGCCGCAGTTCTTCATCCAGGGCATGGACAACTTCCCGCTGCTCGCCATCGCGCTGTTCTTCCTGGCCGGCGAGTTCATGGTCGCGGCCGGGGTGACGCAGCGGATCCTCGGTTTCGCCCAGGCCCTGGTCGGCCACCTGCGCGGCGGGCTGGCGCAGGTCGGCATCGTCGCCTCCTTCATCATGGCCGGCATCTCGGGCTCGGCCGTCGCCGACGCCGCCGCGGTCGGCTCGGTGCTGATCCGCTCGATGGTCAAGGCCGGCTACCCCGCCGGCTTCGCGGCGGCGCTGGTCGAGACGGCCTCGATCCTGGGGCCGATCATCCCGCCCTCGATCCCGATGATCATCTACGCCGTCCTCGCCGGCGTCTCGGTCGGCGGCATCTTCCTCGCCGGCGTCGTGCCGGGCATCCTGATCGCGCTCGGCCTCGGCGTCGCCGTCTACATCCGCGCCGGGCAGCTCGACCTGCCGCGCACGCCGCGGGCCGGCGGGCGCACGGTGCTGCGCGAGACCGGCAACGCCTTCTTCGCGCTGCTGGCGCCGGTGATCATCGTCGGCGGCATCCGCGGCGGCGTCTTCACGCCGACCGAGGCCGGCGCCATCGCGGCGCTCTACGTGTTGCTGATCGGCATCCTGGTCTACCGCGGCATCGGCCCGCGCGAGATCGGTGGCTCGCTGGTCCGCGCCGCCCACGGCACCGCCTCGGTCCTGGTCGTACTCGGCGCCTCCTCGATCTTCGCCTGGATCATCGCCGACCAGGGCATCAGCCGCGACTTCGCCGCGCTCATCACCGGCTCGGGCGCGCCGGTCTGGCTGCTGATCCTGCTGTTCAACCTGCTGTTCCTGGCGGTCGGCATGTTCCTCGACCCGATCGCCGCGCTGATCATCCTGGTGCCGCTGATGGTGCCGCTGCTGCCGGGCCTGGGCCTCGATCCGATCCAGTTCGGCGTGATGATCGTGCTCAATCTGATGATCGGGCTCTGCACGCCGCCGGTCGGCTACCTGATCTTCATCACCAGCAGCCTCGGCGACGTCCCGGCGGGGCAGGTCATCCGGCACTCCCTGCCGTTCCTGGCGGTGCTGCTCGCGGTGCTGCTGCTGGTCTCCTACGTGCCGGCGGTGACCCTGACCCTGCCGGCCCTGGTCAAGGGCGGCTGAGCGAGGAGCCGGCAAGAAAGGAGAACCACTCATGGACGAGGGCCTCAGGATCGTCGACGCCCACCACCACCTCTGGGACCTGGAGAGGAACTACTACCCCTGGCTCTCCGACCATCCGGAGGCCGGCTTCTTCCTGGGCGACTACTCGGAGCTAAAGCGCAACTTCTTGCCGGCCGACTACCGCCGCGCCACGGCCGGCTACGATGTCGTCGCAACGGTCCACGTCGAGGCGGAGTGGGACCGCGACAACCAGGTCGCCGAGACCCGCTGGCTGCACGAGGTGGCGGCCGAGAGCGGCCTGCCCAACGCCGTTGTCGGCCACGCCTGGCTGGCGCGCGAGGACTGCGAGGAGGTGCTGGCCGGCCACGCCGCCCTGCCGCTGACCCGCGGCATCCGCTCCAAGCCGGCGACGGCCTCGAGCCCGGACCGCATCGAGCGCGGCGCGCCCTGGACCATGCAGGACCCGAAGTGGCGCGCCGGCTTCGCGCTGCTCCAGCAGTACGGCCTGAGCTACGACCTGCGGGTGCCCTTCTGGCACCTGCCGGAGGCCGCCGAGATCGCCGAGCTCTATCCCGAGACGCCGATGGTGCTGAACCACACCGGCTTTCCCTGGGACCGCAGCGAGGCGGGCCTGGCGGCCTGGCGCAAGGCCATGCGGGTGATCGCCCAGGCGCCCCAGGTCTGGCTGAAGATCTCGGAGTTCGGCCTGAAGGACCAGCCCTGGGAGTACGAGAGCAACCGCCGGGTCGTGCTCGAGGCGATCGAGATCTTCGGCATCGAGCGCTGCATGTTCGCCAGCAACCTGCCGGTCTGCGCCCTGCGCGCCGACTTCGGCACCATCGTCGAGGGCGTCTCGCGCATGACCGAGGGCTTCTCCCGCGCCGAGCGCGAGGGCCTCTTCAGCCGCAACGCCGCCCGCTTCTACCGCCTGGAGCTCTGAGCGGCGGGGCCTGTCGGGGCGCCACGGCGGCCCGTCCTTTCGCCGTCACCCCCACTCCCCCGAGCCGTCATCCCCGCGAAAGCGGGGATCCAGCGAAAGGCGCCGTTCGCGCGGACCGCTGTGTTCCGTGCGTGCGGCCCCGACGTATGGATCCCCGCTTTCGCGGGGATGACGATAAGGGGGCGGGGATGAGGGTGGAGAGGACGGCGACGAGGAGGGAGGGAGGCGTATCTGGCATACAATCCGGCTTGAGCGCACGCACCACAGGGCATGACCATCATCCTTTTCTTTTGACGCTCTCGACAATGGTATGCAGACTTCTCGCCGTGTCCGAAGCGGCACGAACCTCGCGAGGGCGGAGGAACCGTCCCGCGCCATCCTTGGGAGGAGGCCCCGCCATGAAGAGAGTTACCACCATCGCCTCGGTCGTGGCCGCCGGCCTGCTCGCCGCCGGGCTGTCGGCCGCAGACGTCGCCGCGCAGGGCGTCGAGCTGCAGTTCGGCACGACCAGCCCGCCGGGCAACCAGCAGTCCAACTCCGCCGTCGACTTCGCCGAGCGCGTCAACGAGCGGATCGGCGACTATGGGAAGGTCGAGGTCTACACCTCGAGCCAGCTCGGCAGCGACAAGGACATGCTGCAGAAGCTGCGCCTCGGCGCGCAGGACATGTCGCAGCCCTCGACCATCATGTCGACGGTGGTGCCGGAGTTCGGCCTGTTCGACCTGCCCTACCTGGTCAAGGACCGGGAGCACATGAAGTGCATCGTCGACGAGATCGTCTGGCCGACCCTGGCGCCGATGATCGAGGCCAAGGGCTACAAGCTGATCGGCGTCTGGGAGAACGGCTTCCGCCACATCTCCAACAACGTCCGCCCGATCGTCACGCCGGCCGATCTCCAGGGCGTCAAGCTGCGCACGCCCCAGGGCGTCTGGCGCATGCGGATGTTCGAGGCCTATGGCGCCAACCCGACGCCGATGGCCTTCTCCGAGGTCTTCGTCGGCCTGCAGACCGGCGTCATCGACGGCCAGGAAAATCCCTATTCGAACATCTACGCCGGCAAGTTCCAGGAGGTGCAGAAGTACCTGTCGGAGACGCGCCACGTCTACACGCCGAGCTTCCCGACGGCGAGCCTGGCCAAGTTCAACGCCTATCCGCCCGAGGTCCAGGAGGCGATCCTGGAGGCTGCCGAGGAGACCCAGGCCTGGACCTACGAGGAGGCCGCGCGGCTCGAGGAAGAGACCAAGCAGAAGCTGCTCGACGCCGGCATGGAGTTCAACGTCGCCGACCGCGAGGCCTTCGTCGAGGGCAGCAAGCCGGTCTATGAGACCTTCGCCGAGGAAGTGCCCGGCGGGCAGGAGCTGATCGACCGGGCCCTGGCCCTGGCCGACGGCTGCTGACAGGGCGCCACCGGGAGCCCGTCGCCGCCGCCCGCGGCGGCCGGCGCCCCCCCCCCCGGGGGGGGGGGCTCCCCGCGCCGCCGCCTTCTTGATCGCCAAGAATCCGGAAAATCCGCCCGTGAGCATGCTTGATCGCGCCCGCAGGATCCTCGAAGGCGGCCTGATCGCGGTCTGCATCGCCCTGATGGCCAGCCTCGCGCTGCTCGTCGTCGTCGCCGCCGTCTCGCGCAAGCTCGGCAGCTCCTTCGGCTGGTACGACGAGATCGCCTCGGTGATGCTCGCCTGGATCACCTACTACGGCGCCGCGCTGGCCGCGCTCAAGCGCGCCCACCTCGGCTTTCCCAACGTCGTCGCCGGCGCCCGGCCGTCCGTGCGCCTGCCGCTGGTGCTGCTGTCCGAGGCCCTGGTGCTGTTCTTCTTCGCCACGGTCGCCTGGTTCGGCTTCCAGGTCGTGCAGATACTGGAGGGCGACTCCCTGGTCTCGCTGCCCTGGGTGCCGGTGCAGGTGACCCAGTCGGTGATCCCGATCGGCGCCGCGCTCTTCCTGCTCGCCGAGCTCATGACCCTGCCCGAGCGCATCCGGGAGGCGCGCCACGGTGCGCCGCCGGTCGATCCCGAGCTGGGGCCGGCCCTCGCCCCGGAGCTTGCTCCCGAGCACCCGCCCGAGGGGCGCGCCCGATGATCGCCCTCGCGATGCTCGCGGGGCTCGCCCTGCTGGTCGTGATCAACGTCCCGATAGCGGTCGCGCTCGGCCTGGTCGCCATGGTCGCGCTGTGGTCCAGCTACGGCGATACGGCGCTGCTCAACATGGCGGTGATCCTGTTCGAGGGCGCGACCAGCTTCCCGCTGCTGGCGATCCCGCTGTTCGTGCTGGCCGGCGCGATCATGAACACCTCGGGGATCTCGCGCCGCCTGATCGCCTTCGCTTCGGCGCTGGTCGGCTTCGTGCGCGGCGGCCTGGCGATGGTCAACGTCGGCACCTCGCTGTTCTTCGCCGAGATCTCCGGGTCGGCGGTCGCCGACGTCGCGGCGCTCGGATCGATCCTGATTCCCTCGATGAAGCGCCGCGGCTACTCCAAGGAGTTCGCCGCCGCCGTGACCTCCTCCTCGGCCTCGCTGGCGATCATCATCCCGCCCTCGATCCCGATGATCCTCTACGCCGTGATGGCCGACACCTCGGTGGTCCAGCTCTTCGTCGCCGGCATCGTGCCCGGCGTGCTGGGCGCCGCCATGCTGATGGGCCTGTCCTACTGGTTCGCCGTGCGCTACGCCTTCCCGGTCGAGGAGACCTTCCGGCTGCGCCGCGTCTGGACCACCTTCAAGGAGGCGGCCTGGGCCTTCGTGCTGCCGATCATCATCCTCGGCGGCATCTTCGGCGGCTTCGTCACCGCGACCGAGGGGGCGGGCCTCGCGGTCTTCGCGGCGCTCTTCGTCGGCGGCATCGTCTACCGCGAGCTCGACGGGCGCCAGCTGCTGGCCGGCCTGCGCGACGGCGCGGTGCAGACCGCCGTCGTCATGCTGCTGGTCGCGACCTCGGCGCTGCTCGGCCAGTACCTGACCCAGGCCCGGGTGCCGCAGGAGCTGACCCAGGCGATCACCGCCCTGACCGACAACCGCTACGCCGTGCTGGCGATGCTGAACGTGCTGTTCCTGGTGCTCGGGCTGTTCCTGCACGGCGCGGCGGCCATCATCCTGGTCGTGCCGATCGTCATGCCGATCGTCCAGACCGTCGGCATCGACCCCGTGCACTTCGGCCTGGTGGTGACGCTGAACCTGGCGATCGGCCAGCAGACGCCGCCGGTCGCCAGCGTGCTGATCACCGCCTGCTCGATCGCCAAGGCCGACGTCTGGGAGGTCAGCAAGATCAACGTCTACTTCGTCGGCGTCCTGCTGGCCCTGCTGCTGCTCGTGACCTACGTGCCGGCGGTGCCGCTGGCGCTGGTCGAGGTCTTCTACCGCTAGCAACCGAGGACGGCGGCGCCCCCGCCTCGAGGGGCGCCCGCCGCAGGAAGGACCGAGATGACAGTGCGACTGGCCCTGGTGATGGGCGACCCCGCGGGCATCGGCCCGGAGCTGACGGCGCGTTTGCTGGCCGAGCCGGACCTGCTGCGGCAGGCCGCGATCCTGGTGATCGCCGACCGCCGCATGCTGGAGGAGGGCGCGCGCCGCGGCGGCGTCGCGCTCGACCTGCCGGTGGTGCGGCAGGCGGCCGAGGCGCGGCCGGAGCCCGGCCGTCCGGTGCTGCTCGACATGGCCAACGCCGACCCGGCGACGATCCGCCCCGCCGTCGCCTCGGCGGAGGGCGGCCGGGCGACGCTGGAGAACTTCACACTCGGCCTCGACCTGGCGCGCGACGGCGCGGTCGAGGCCATCGTCTTCACGCCCTTCAACAAGCAGGCGCTGCGCCTGGGCGGCAGCACCCACGAGGACGAGCTGCGCTACGCCGCCGGCTACCTGGGCTACCAGGGCGCCCACGCCGAGTTCAACGTCGTCGACGAGATCTGGAACGCGCGCGTCACCTCGCACGTGCCGATCAGCGCGGTCGCCGGCCTGATCACCGAGGAGGCCATCCTGCGCAATCTCGAGCTGACCGTGGCGGCCCTGCAGGAGGCCGGCTTCGAGCGGCCGCGCATCGCCGTCGCCGCGCTCAATCCCCACGCCGGCGACGGCGGCAACTTCGGCCGCGAGGAGATCGAGGTCATCGCCCCGGCGGTCGAGAAGGCCAAGGCCAGGGGCTGGGCCGTCGACGGGCCCTGGCCGTCCGACACGGTCTACCTGCGCGCCCGGGCCGGCAAGGCCGACGCGGTGCTGACGATGTATCACGACCAGGGCCAGATCGCGATCAAGCTGATCGGCTTCGACCGCGGCGTGACGGTGCTCGGCGGCCTGCCGGTGCCGATCTGCACCCCGGCGCACGGCACGGCCTACGACATCGTCGGGCAGGGGACGGCGAACCTGGAGCCGACGCGGCGCGCCTTCGCGATCGCCTGCCGCATGGCCGAGAGCCGCAGGGCCGGCACCGCCGCCGCTTGACCGGCGGGCAGAGCTACCAGCCGCCGCCTCCGCCGCCTCCGCCGCCGCCCCCGGACGAGCCGCCGGAGGCGCCGCCGCTCGAGCTCGAGGGGCGGGTCGCGGCGACCGCGGCGGCGCCGCCGAGGCTGCGCGTCAGGCTGCGGGAGAGGGCGGCCGGCCCGTCGCCGCTCGACCCGGCGCGCTCGTACCAGCGCGGCCGGTAGGGGCTGCCGCCGGGCTCGCCCGCGCTGGCGGCCAGCTTCGCCGCGACCTTCTCGCTCCAGGCCTCCTCGACGCCGAGCGCCATGGCGTAGGGCAGGTGCTGCTCGAACAGCGCCTCGGTGATCGCCGGCTCGCGGCCGGCCTGCTCCAGGCGCTCGCCCTCGGCGACCGAGAGGTAGAGGCGGTAGCCCTCGAGCGCGTCCAGGGTCTGCCGGCCCATGCGGGTCGGCGCCTTCAGCCAGGACCAGAAGAGGATCGCCAGGATCACCGCCGTGCCGGCGACCAGCAGCGCCATGGGCGCGACGAAGCCGCTGGCGAAGAGCGCCAGGTCGGCGAGCGGCAGCAGGCAGGCTGCCGCCAGCGCGAGGCGGACCAGCCGGTGCCGCAGCCGGCGCCAGGGCGACCGCCCGGCGGTGCGCGCCTCCAGGGCCGAGAGCAGGAAGAGCGTGGCGCCGGCGGCGAAGGCGACGGCGAAGGGGATCAGCACCAGCACCAGGATCAGCGTCTCCTCGGTGCGCGCCTCGGGCAGCAGCGCCGCCAGCACCGCGAGCAGGGCGAGGCCGGCGCCGAGCAGCCAGTAGCCCAGGTTGGCGCGGAAGAAGCTGCGCGCGAACTCGCCGCCGAAGGCCTGCCCGAGCGCGCTCTTGGCCTCGCCCATGCGCGGCTCGTAGGCCTTGCCGAGCCGCAAGGTCGGTTCCTGGCCCTTGCCGAAGAGCGCCTGCAGCACCGCCTTCTCGCCCGGCGGCAGCGCCTCCGGCGTCTTACCCGTGCGCTCCAGCGACAGCACGCCCTTGCCGGCCTCGGCGATGCGCAGCGCGCCCTTGGTGGCGAGGCTGGTCAGCGCCACCGTGAGCGCGCGGTTGCCCGAGAAGCCGAGGCCGAAGCCCTGGTGCCAGACGTAGCCGGCGCCGACCGCCGAGAGGCCGGGCGGCGGGTCGAACTGCGGGTAGACGACGCCCTTCTCGGGATCGCGGCCGAGCCGGTGCCAGGCCAGCAGGAAGTAGGCCAGCAGCACCAGGGTCAGCAGGGCGCCGGCGAGCGTGCCGAGGTTGTCCGCCGCGAAGCCCAGGACCCGCGCGGCGGCGTCCGGCCGCGCCACCGCGCCGGCCGGCCAGACGACGGCGACGGTGAAGCCCTCGCCCGGCGCCAGGGCGCGCGTCGTCTCCAGGCGCACCCGGCCGGGCGCCGACTCGACCAGGCGGAAGGCCTCGCCGGCCTCGCCGGGCCGGCCGGTGTAGCCGGCGACGCGCAGCGCCTCCAGGCCCGCGGGCAGGTGGACCGTCACCGCCGCCCGCTCGATCGGGAAGTCCCAGGCGTCGCCGGTGACGTTCCAGTAGAGCTCGTCCTCGCCCGCGCGGTGCAGCAGCTGCCGGTCGGTGCGGTAGGCCAGGAGGTAGCGGTGGGCGCCGTCGGGCAGCAGGCGCCCCTCCTCGCCGACGTAGATGCGCAGGCCGGCGTCGAGCGGCTGGGCGAACCAGGGCGAGGGCGCGCCGTCGCGCTCGACCCGCTCGAGCTCGAAGCCGGCGATGTGGTTGAAGCCGGGCGGGATCAGGCTGCGCAGCGGCAGGTCGCGGAAGATGCCGCGGCGGATGCGCTCGCCGGCGGAGACCACCTCGATGCTCTCCTCGACCAGCAGGCTGCCGTCCCCGGCGATCCGGACCTCGGCCTCGAAGGCGGTGATCCGCTCCTGCGCCTGGGCCACGGCCGGCGCCGCCAGCGTCGCCAGCACGAGCAGCAACAGCGCGAGCCGCCGCCGCGGCCGCGCCCTGCTCCGGTCCTCCCCGCGCAAACCCGCCCCTTGGTCGCGCCGGCCCGTCCCTCTGTCGCGCAGGCCCACCCCTTCATCGTCATCCCCGCGAAAGCGGGGATCCATAGGGACTCGACACCCTCGCCCCGGCGGCGCCACCGGCGCGCCCGCTCCTCTCACCCCGCAGCCCCGCCCGCGCGGCGCAGGCGAAGCAGGAAAGGCGCCCCCGGCGCCCCCGCCCTCACGAGAACTCGACCTTCGGCAGCAGCCGGTCGGCCGCGTGCTCGACCTCGTAGTAGTCGGCCTGGACGAAGCCGAAGCCGCGGGCGACCAGGTTGCTCGGGAAGGACTCGATCAGGGTGTTCAGCTCGCGCGCCGTGCCGTTGTAGTAGCGCCGTGCCTTCTGGATCTGCTCCTCGAGCTCGGCCAGGGTGCGCTGCAGCTCCAGGAAGGTGCCGTCGGCCTTCAGCTCGGGGTAGTTCTCGGCGACGGCGAAGAGCCGCAGCAGCGCGGTCGAGAGCTCGCCCTCGGCCTGCTGGCGCGCGCCGGCGCCGGCGCCCTCGCTGGCCTGGGCCCGGGCGCGGGTCTCGGTCACCTTCTCCAGGACGCCGGCCTCGTGGCCGACGTAGCCCTCGACCGTGCGCACCAGGTTCGGCACCAAGTTGCTGCGGCGCTTGAGCTGCACGTCGATGCCGCTCCAGCCTTCGCGGCAGCGCTGGCGCGCGGCGACCAGGCGGTTGTAGAGGACGATAAGGCCGCCGGCGAGCAGCAGGGCCAGGGCCAGCAGGACCCAGAGCGGGGAAGACATGTTGCGGGCCACCTCTTTCCCCGGTTCACTTGTGGCGGGAAGGTCGCCCGTGGCACAGGCTGCGTCAAGCCGCTGCTGGGTTCTCGCGGCTTCGGGGCGCGCGTGCTTCGCGCCGAGCTGCGCTCGGTTCGACAGGCTCACCATGAAGCGGCGCTTGAGATTCCGCGGGCCTCAGGCCGTGCTTCATGGTGAGCTTGTCGAACCACGAAGGGCGGTCGAGCGCCGTCTTCTCCGCCCGACAGGGCGAGGGGCCTGGGAAGGGGAGCTGGAGAGGGATGCTGTACTGGATCGACCTCGCCATCCAGCTCGCGGTGGTCGCGCTCGGCGACCTGGTCGGCGCCGGCGCCGCCTGGCTGCTGCTGAAGCTGGCCGGCGCCGGACTGCTGCTGACCCGGCCGGCGCTCTACCTGCTGACCCTGCCGCTGGCCGTCACCCTGCTCTCCGAGGCCTTCACCGGCCTCTGGCGCCACACCCCGGGCAGCCTGGGCCTCGGCGGCCTCACGGTCTTCCTGCCGATGCTGCTCGCCGGCGCCGCCGCCGTCGCCCTGGCGCTCCTCGCCCAGAATTTCCTGCCCTCGGGCCCACCCCTGTCGCGCCGCGGCCCGCCCCTGACCGCCTACCTCGCCCTGGCCCTCGCCGCCACCCTCCTCGCCCTCTGCCTCTGGCGCTTCTGGCCGGAGCCGCGCGCGAGGTTGTGGTAGGGGGTGAAAGTGCCGGGGTTGGTGGCGTGAAATCCCTCTCGATGCATGGGAGGATCGCGCCGACCCCCCCCTTCCGTCATTCCCGCGGAGGCGGGAATCCAGGGGCCCCGGCCGTGCGACCAAGCGCCCGCCTCCTGGCAACGCGCCGCCCGCACTGCTTGCCCCGTGCCGCTTAAGGGACCGGGCGAGCTTTTGCGCCTGAGCATGACACTGCTACTCTCTGGTAATCGGAACGATACGGTCCGGCGCACCACACAGACACGCAACCTGCACTCAGTCATCGGATCCTAGTGCAATAGTCGCTTTTCCCCCGGGAGCTGCGCGTGAACTCTGAAGCATCTGTCCAAGAGCGTGTTATTTCACTTGGGGCCGGTTTGGCTACGATCCCAGAACGGCTGCTACTTGCCCACGCGCGGGGGAAAATCCTCTTTATCTGTGGTGCAGGCGTTTCAAACCCCGCCGGACTGCCGGATTTCCGTAGTCTCGTAATCGACGTTTATCAAAAGCTCGATGCAGGCGTTCATACCGTTCTTAAAACTCTACCGCTCGGCATATGTAATCAATGGGAGACGAACGTCAGCGATCTGAATGACGCGCAGAGGGCGGAGGTCAAGCGCTTCATACTCGGAGATTACGATGTAGTGCTCGGCATGCTTGAGAGACGGCTTGACAACCAAACGCGAGGCGATAGCCGGGTCCGGCACGCTGTCATTCATCGATTGAGAGCGAATACAGACCGACCTGCACCTATCCATAGTGCACTCATGCGTCTGGCCGATCGCGGCGGCGTCACTACAATCGCCACCACCAACTTCGATCTTCTTCTCGAGCGTGCGGCAAGACGGCGGCCCTCGCCAGTCCAAAGCTACTCACTTGGAGCAATTCCGCGACCGTCGATGCAGTCGGATTTTTCTGGGGTGTTTCACATACACGGAACACTTGATCCGAAACCAGAACGTACCTCTGAAGTGGTCCTCTCCGACCAGGATTTCGGAGAGTTCTATCTTCGACGACGCGTGGTTCCTGACTTTATCTATGATGCGGCGCGCCTGTACCACCTAGTCTTAGTCGGATACAGTGCGAATGACCCGCCAATGCGCTACCTCTTGAACGCCGTGGCAGCTGACGGGACCCGCTTTAAGGACCTAAAGGAACGCTTTGCATTCTTTGGGACGCGCGCACCTGACCCGGTCGCGCTAGAGGATTGGAAGGCGCGCGGCATAACTCCTATCTATTATGATGCATCGGATGATCATTCGGCCCTTCGGAACACACTTGGCCGCTGGGCAGATCTTTCGGCAATAAATGGAAGAAGGGACCGTGTAGACGCTGCGATTCGTAACATTGTCAAGTTGCCTAGAGTGGCTGCTCCGGAAAGCGATCGCGACCTCTTCGATCATTTCATTAGACGAAGCAACCCGAGTGAACGCATTAGACTGTCGGACCTCATCTCAAATACGAACGCCGACCTTGGTTGGCTTGATGCAATCATACAAATTTGCACGGAACAGGAACGTGAGCGCGAACAATGATCCCTGCATGGGCAAGTCTGACCGAACGTGATCAATCTACGTTTCAAGCAACGGTCGCCTTCCTGGAAAGTCGAATGTCGAGGTCAGATACAATTGAATGGGCGCTTCGGCTAAAGCCAAGCCAGAAGGTAGAACGTCTTGCGATAGGAGACCTGTTGAATGGTCCTCGCGGGCAATCACTTCAGGAACCCTGGGTGACTGCGTGGCAATTGATCGAAGAGAGTTGGGTGGCCGCCCCGGCCGCGCAGCAGTCCGAAGCGATGGCCTACGCCGTGGGCGAACGGCTTCGCAGAGGGGAGCGATCAGGGAGCATCATCGCGAAAATAGTTTGCTTGGTCACACCCCGCTTAGAGGTAAAGCCAATTGAGTCGTGGCGATGGGAACTCTTACCGAAACGACGTCGACCAAAGACGTTTGAGGATTTGCTCACTGCGAGACTAACAAGCGGTGAGCTTCTTGATCTGAGGGTTCTTAAGATTCGCGAAGTGAACGATGTCGATTTTTTGAGGTCTCTGGTCTATGAGCTGGAATCAGCCGTGCGCTACGGTCTTGAGACTGCTCAACGCCTGGGATGGCGAGACCAAGAGCAGCTGTGGCAGATCGGCGACTTAAGCAGAGTCTATTATGTCGAATCCTCCGAGCTGGTCGGAGCCGATAGCGATCCTGATAGCTACAATCGCGGTATTGCTCCCTCCGTAAAGCTATTATTTTCGATCTTCGAGCGCATTGGGGAGCTCGATCGGCAGCAGGCGTTACAGTGTGTCGGAAGATGGGGTTTAGGGGGGTCGGTTGTGCATACCCGGTTGTGGGCCGCAGCGGCTCGCGATCCAGACCTTGTAGCGTCCGAGAGGGTTGCAATGTTTCTTCTCGGCCTCAATGACAATGAGTTCTGGAGCTTAGACACGTATCCAGAAATTGCAGAGCTTCGAGCACTAAGGTTCAATGGACTTAGTAAAGAACCGCAGAGGGAGATCGTGCGGCGGATAAAAAGGGGCCCGCCGAGGAACCTTTGGCCAAGCAAGGCGAGTTCTTCCAGAGTTAGTGCCGCCCGCCGGTACTGGGCCGCTCGAGAACTAAAGCGCGTCATTGTTGCCGGTGGTGTACTGCCGGAGAAAGAAAAGGGTTGGCTGGCCGCCCGGGGTAATGAATTTCATCTTCTCAAGAAGATGGATCTATACCACGACTTTCCGCGCGTCGTGGAGGCGTATAGTTTACCATCTAACCCTGATTCCAAGTACGATGCGCTTAGCGGGCAGGCGCGGTTGCGCGCCCTAGAGGCGGCGCTCTTGAGCAGTCGTGGCGGCTGGAACGACGATCCCGCGGAGAGAGCGAACGATTGGCTTCGGCGCGAGGGCAACACCTTGCTCGTATTAGTAGATCTCGAGGCAGGGGCGGGCGGTGCGGAGAGGTTTCCGCGTGTATTGGATCGCTTCGGCTGGGCACATCGGCCGGGCAAAACGGGTGAGCCGACGAGCATAGGGCGTGATCTGCAATCTGAAGCGGATCGTGTCCTAGGACTTCTTAGCCAAATGTCTCAGAGTACTTTAGCGGGTGCGATCAGAGGTGTTAGCGCGTGGCTCGACGCTTGGCGCGTTCACGTGTCTTCCTCTACCCTGTTTCTGCCGGTTTGGTTGCACGTCTGGCCCGTTGCTGTGGATGCGACAAACGTGGAGCGAGTAGAGGCTAGCCAGGATGATCTTGACGCTGTAGTACTTTCTGAAGAGAGGAGCGCTCCGCACGAGATCGATACATTGAACTCACCTGCTGGAAAGCTGGTGGGCGTTTTCCTGGCATCCTGTCCTTCGCTTGAGAGCGATGCTGCGCCGTTTCGAGTGGGTGTGCCGACGAGAGACATTCGGGATCAAATCGTTCGTGCCGTGGGCCGCAGTGGCGTCATTGGGCGGCACCGATTAATAGAGCATCTCCCGTACTTTCTGCGCGCGGATCGCGTCTGGACCGAGCAGCATCTGATTGCGCCTTTGCTGAAGGATAGCAGCGAAGCGTTGTCGTTGTGGAACGCGATTGCGCGTCGGGTGCACTTCGGCGAAATCCTAAGTATCATTGGTGGGCCGATGAGCGAACGAGCGACGGATCGTCGTCTTTCACGTAGTGTCCGTGAGGCGCTGGTTTTTAGTCTTGTTGTGGAGTCGCTTCACGCTCTTCGTGAGAATCGCGCGTCAGCTGTTCCAAAAGCGCGAGTGCAGCAGATGCTAAGATCTCTGGATGATGAGGTGCGCGCATCTGCGGCAAAGGTCGTTCAGCGGTTCATTCGGGACCTTTCCTCGGCGCACCCTGAGCAAGGTGAAGTGCCCAGCGCAGCCGAGCTCTTTAAATGCGCTGGGGATCCGTTCGTGAGGGAAGTCTGGCCTCAAGAACGGTCCCTTGCGTCGCCGGGTGTAAGTCGGGCGTTCGCCGAGCTGCCGGCAACAGCGGGCGGAGCTTTTGTTGATGCTGTTGCAGCCGTTGATCGGTTTCTTGTTCCTTTTGATTGCTGGTCAATGTCCGACTATGGCTTGCGCGGCGAAGTTGGTGGGGAGAGGAATCTGACGATGATCGACAGTGGTGTCAAAGCGAAGGTTTTCCTCCGCTTGCTCGATCTTACCGTTGGGAGTTCCGAACGTGCGGTAGTGCCTCATGATCTGACGGAGGCGCTCGATCGAATTCGACACGTCGCATCTGAGCTCACGAGAGACCCCGTCTATCGACGTCTATCAACAGCTGCAAGGCGTTGAGCGTGGCTTGCTCTGTGGCGGCTTAAGTAGCTGTTTGATGGGCAAAGCGATCACACCTACCTCACCTCCGAGCGCTCGGCCAGGGCGACCAGGGACTCGTGGTAGGGCCAGGGCTGATCGGGCTTGGCGCACGGGCTGGTCCAGGCGATCTCCGGAGCGGCGGGGCGGTCACGCCACCGGCGTCACCAGCGCCTTCCCCTCGAACCAGGCCTCCAGGTTCTCCGCGACCAGCAGGCCCATGGCCCGCCGCGTCTCCAGCGTCGCGCTCCCCACGTGCGGTTGCAGCACCGCGCGCGGGTTCTGCCTCAGGGCCTCGGGCACCTTCGGCTCCTCCTCGAAGACGTCGAGGCCGGCGCCCGCGATCGTGCCGGCCCCCAGGGCCTCGACGAGGGCGGCCTCGTCGACGACCGAGCCGCGGGCGATGTTGACCAGGATGCCGTCGGGGCCGAGCGCCTTCAGGACCTCGGCGTTCACCAGGTGCCGCGTCGCGGCGCCGCCGGGGCAGGCGACGAAGAGCACCTCGGAGCGCTCGGCGAGGTCGACCAGGCTGTCGTGGTAGGGCCAGGGCTGGTCGGGTTTCGCGCGGGGGCCGTGCCAGGCGACCTCCATGGAGAAGGCCTCGCAGCGCTTGGCGATGGCCTTGCCGATGCCGCCCAGGCCCAGGATGCCGGCCGGCCGGCCCGAGAGCTTGCGGGCGAGCGGCAGGTTGCCCCGCTTCTCCCAGTCGCCGGCGCGCACCCAGGCGTCGCCGACCACGAGGTCGCGGCTGACCGCCAGCGCCAGGGCGAGGGCGAGGTCGGCGACCTCGTCGGTCAGCACGCCCGGCGTGTTGGTGACGCGCACGCCGCGGCGCTTGGCCTCGGCGACATCGACCGAGTCGTAGCCGACGCCGAAGGAGGCGAAGAGCCCGGCGTTGGGGAAGGCCTCGTAGGTCTCGGCCGTGGCGCCGACGCCGCCCGAGGTCGCGACTGCCTTGCAGCGCTTCGCCGCCTCGGCGTCGTAGCTGCCCGCCTCGTACATCTCGTGCACCGTGAAGCGGCTCTTCAGGCGCGCCAGCGTGTCGGGCGCCTCGACGACGGCGCCGGCGATGACGGCGATCTCGGGCTTCTGCGGCATGGGCGGTGTCTCCTCTCGTTTCTCGTTCGGTCGGCGGCGGACGTTCGGGCCGCCGCTCACACGCTTCGTGGTTCGCCCTTCGACAAGCTCAGGGTGAAGACCCTCACCATGAAGCGATGGAGAGGCTGTGCCGGCTTCTCCTGGCGCTTCGTGGTTCGACAGGCTCACCATGAAGCGATGGAGAGGCTGTGCCGGCTTCTCCTGGCGCTTCGTGGTTCGCCCTTCGACAAGCTCAGGGTGAAGACGGTTACCATGAAGCGCGACACGAGGTCTGCGCCAGCCCCTCCGTCGCTTCATGGTGAGCTTGTCGAACCATGCAAGCGTGGAAACGCGGGGCGGCGGAACGGGCCTACCCCGCCGGGAAGCCGAGCATGCGGTCGCGGGAGCTGGCGATGTGGTGGTGCATGGCGCGGCGGGCGGCCTCGGGGTCCTGGGCGCGGATCGCCTGCAGGACCTGGGCGTGCTCGGCCAGGACCTGGTTCAGGCGGTCGCTGTTGGCGAGCTGCTTGAGGCGGCGCGCGACCACGATGCCGCTGCGGATCGAGCCGTCGAGCATCTGGATCGACTGGCTGAACAGCGGGTTGCGGGTCGCCAGGGCGATGGCGCGGTGAAAGGCCAGGTCGGGCTCGTCGCCGACCTCGTCGCGCTTCAGCGCCGCGGCCAGGGCGGCGATCGCCTGCTCCATGGCCTGCAGGTCGCGCTTCTCGCGCCGCCCGGCGGCGAGCGCCGCGGCCTCGGCCTCGACGCCGGCGCGGAACTCGTAGGCGCGGACCATCTGGGCGATGGTGCCCGAGGGCGCGAGGCTGGCGAAGGCGTGGCTCGGCTCGCGCTCGACCCAGCTGCCGGAGCCGCGGCGGCTGCGCACGATGTTGGCGTCGCGCAGGCGCGCCAGCGCCTCGCGCACGACCGGACGGGAGACGCCGAAGTCGCTGCACAGCTGCGGCTCCGAGGGCAGCCGGGCGCCGACCCCGAAGGTGCCGCGGGCGATCTGCAGCAGCAGCAGCTCGTAGACCTGGTCGGCGAGGCGCGCCTGGCGCAGCGGCAGCAGACCGCCGCCGCCCGCCGCCCCCGCGGGGGGGGGCGGCGGCAGCCGCTCCGCCACCTCCGCCGTCTTCGCCTCAGCCATGGCGCCAGGGTAGGGCGCTCTTGCGGGGCGGGCAATCAAGTTGTAAGTCGACTTTACAAATCACTGCCGACATAATCGGCCGGCAGACAGCAGGGACCGGCTCGCGCGACAGCGCCCCGAGAGAGGGCGCAGGGGGCGGCCGGAGGAGGAGACGTCAAGGGTGAAGACCACCGCCGTACAGCCGGCCGACCTGGCCCGCTCCGTGCTCGCCGTGCCGCCGCTCGCGCGCCGCGCCGACCTGACGCTCGATCCCGAGGCCAACCGCGCGCTGATCCGCCACCTGGAGGCGGGCGGCGTGACGACGCTGCTCTACGGCGGCAACGCCAACCTCTACAACCTCGGCCTCGCCGGCTTCGCCGAGCTGCTGGACCTGCTCGCCGAGGCGGCGGCGCCGGACAGCTGGGCGATCCCCTCGGTCGGCCCCGACTACGGGCGCCTGATGGACCAGCTGCCGGTGCTGTGCGAGCACGAGCGCTTCCCGACGGTCATGGTGCTGCCGCTGGGCTTCCCGGCGACGCCCGAAGGCGTGGCCACGGGGCTGCGCCGCTTCGCCGAGGCCTACGGCCGGCCGGTCATCCTCTACGTCAAGAACGAGGCCTACCTGACGGCGGAGCTGGTCGGCAGCCTGGAGGCCGACGGCCTGCTCTGCGCGGTCAAGTACGCCGTGGTCCGCGACGACCCGGGCGAGGACCGCCTGCTCGCCGGCATCCTGGAGCGCGTCGACCCGGCCAAGGTGGTCAGCGGCATCGGCGAGCGACCGGCGATCGCGCACCTGCGGCGCTTCGGCCTGGCGGGCTTCACCTCCGGCTCGGTCTGCCTGGCGCCGCGCAGCTCGACGGCGCTGCTGCACGCCCTGAAGAAGGGCGACTTCGCCGCCGCCGAGGAAATCCGCGCGCGCTTCCTGCCGCTCGAGGACCTGCGCGACGCGATCAGCCCCCTGCGCGTGCTGCACGACGCCGTGACGCTTTCCGGCGTCGCCGACATGGGGCCGATCCTGCCGATGCTCTCGAACCTGTCGGAGGCGGAGCGGGCGCGGGTCGCGCCGGCCGCGCGGGCGCTGGCGGCGCTCGACGCCGGCCTCGCCGACGCCGCCTGAGGCGCCGATGACCGCCAGCCCCGCGTCCGTGCCGCCCCCCGCGTCCATGCAGCCGACGCCCCGCTTCCCCGCGGCGCTGCTCGAGC
This sequence comes from Tistlia sp., assembly GCF_040905785.1. Lineage (NCBI taxonomy): Bacteria > Pseudomonadati > Pseudomonadota > Alphaproteobacteria > Rhodospirillales > Rhodovibrionaceae > Tistlia > Tistlia sp. The sequence goes on along the minus strand of NZ_JBBDQW010000078.1, from coordinate 4,480 downwards.
GGCAGGCGGCGGCGCTGCTCGGCGCCTGGGGCCTGCCGGCGGCGCAGGCCGGGGCCACGGCCGGGCTGCTGGTCGAGGCCGAGGCCTGCGGCATCGAGAGCCACGGCCTGGGGCTGCTGCTGCTCTACCGCGACCATATCGTCGGCGGCCGCGTCGCCGCCGGGGGCGAGCCCTCGGTGGTCGTCGACCGCGGCGCCATGGCGGTGCTCGACGGCGGCGGCGGCTTCGGCCACCTGGTCTCGCTGCAGGCCGCGAGCCTGGCCGCCGACAAGGCCGCGGCGCTCGGCGTCGGCGCGGTCGCGGTGCGCAACTCCAACCACTTCGGCGCCGCCGGCCTCTACGTCCGGCGCATCGCCGCGCGCGGCCTCCTCGGGCTCTGCACCACGGCGGTCTGGCGCCCGGCGATCGTGCCGACCGGCGGGCGCGAGCCGATGCTCGGCACCAATCCCATCGCCTTCGCGGCGCCGGCCGCGCGCAACCGGCCCTTCCTGCTCGACATGGCGACCTCGACGGCGGCGATCGGCAAGGCACGGGTCAAGCTGTTCGCCGGCCAGCCGCTGCCGGAGGGCTGGGCGCTCGACGAGTCCGGCGCCTGGGAGCGCGATCCCGAGCGGCTGCTGGCCGCCCCCCGGCTGACGCCGCTCGGCGGCGACCTCGAGCACGGCAGCCACAAGGGCTACGGCCTGGCGGCCATGGTCGAGGTGCTCTCGACGACCCTGGCCGGCGCCGCCTTCGCGCCGCTGCGGCCGGCCGAGGGGCGGCCCGCCGACGTCGGCCACTTCTTCCTCGCCCTCGACCCGGCCTTCTTCCGGCCCGAGGGCGGCTTCGAGGAGGACCTCGACGCGCTGATCGACGCGCTGCGCGCGACCCCGCCGCTCGACCAGGCGCAGCCGGTGCAGGTCGCCGGCGATCCCGAATACCGCCGCGAGACCGAGCGGCGGACCCAAGGCGTGCCGCTGCCGGCGACCCTGGTCGACCGGCTGCGGCAGTTCGCGTCCGATGCGGGCGTGGCCTTTCTGCTGGCCTGAGCGGGCCGGCGGGAGGAGCATTGCGAGGAACGGTCCGGCGCCAACCGGCGGATCGAAACAGGAAGAGTGACGGGAGGAAGACCATGAACAAGAAGATGCTGTTCGCCATGACTCTGGCCGCCGGGGTCGCCGGCGCCGCTGCCGGACCGGCCTCGGCCCAGCAGCTCAAGCTGATGACCGGCCCGCAGGGCGGCTCCTGGTACCCGCTCGGCGGTGCCATCCAGAACATGGCGTCCGACGCTATCGGCGCGAACATCCTGGTGATGCCGGGCGGCGGCATCGCCAACGTCCAGGGCGTGCAGACCGGCCAGGCCGACCTCGGCTTCGCCAACTCGATCTCGACGGTCGACGCCATGAAGGGCCGGCCGCCCTTCGAGGGCGAGGCCGACAACGTCTGCAACATCGGCACGCTCTACCCGCAGTACTTCCAGATCGTCGCGCTGAAGGGCGGGCCGAAGACGGTCGAGGAGTTCGCGGGCAAGCGCCTGGTGACCCAGCCGGTCGGCAACACCGCCGAGCAGGTCACCCGCATGGTGCTCGAGGTCGGCGGCCTGACCTACGAGGACATGCGCGCCGTCGACTACGTCTCCTACTCGGACGGCGTCGCCCTGCTGCAGGACGGCAACGCCGAGATCTTCACCCTGGGCACCACCGTGCCGGCCTCGGCGATCATGGACCTCGCCAACTCGCGCGACGTCCAGCTGGTCTCGCTCGATGACGCCTTCATCGAGCAGATGCGCGAGCGCAACCCGGGCTTCGGGGCGCTGACCATCCCGGCCGGCTCCTACCCGGGCCAGGACGAGGACGTCCAGGCGGTCGGCTACGCCACCCACGTGATCGCCCGCTGCGATCTCGATGAGGAGGTCGTCTACGGCATCCTGAAGGCGATGTGGACCAACGTCGGCGAGCTGCAGTCGATCGCCGGCGCCATGAAGGGCCTGACCCTGGAGACCATGGGCCGCGACATCGGCGTGCCGATGCACCCCGGCGCCGAGCGCTTCTACAAGGAAAGCATGTAGCCTTTTCCGATCGGGCGGGGCCCGCCCCCCCCCCCCCCCCCCCTTTCCCACGAGCGGCTGGCGCGGTTGCGCCGGCGGTATACGAGCGGAGCAGGAGAGGTCATGGCCAGCGACCTGGTGCCGGGCTACGGCCCCCAGACGATCCCGGGCGCCGGCCCCGAGCCTGGGCCCGAATCCGGCCCCGAGTCGCCCTACGTCGTCTGGAGCAAGCGCCTGGTGATGGCGATCGCCGTCGCCATGAGCCTGTTCCACCTCTACATCGCCTTCACCGGCCCGCCCAATGCCTTCGTCCTGCGCTCGACCCACCTGGGCTTCGCCCTGGTCCTGGCCTTCCTGTCGATGCCGGGCGTGCTGCGGCGCCGGCCGGCCGGGCCGGGCGTGCTCGACTGGATCTTCGCCGGCGCGGCGATCGCCGCCTGCGCCTACCCGATCGTCGAGTCTACGTACTTCAACACGCGCATGGTCTACGTCGGGCCGGTCAGCCTGACCGACATGTGCTTCGCGGTGCTGATGATGGCCGTCGTGCTCGAGGGCACGCGCCGCATGATCGGTCTGATCCTGCCGCTCACGGCCGTGCTGTTCCTCGGCTACCAGGTCTTCCTGACCAACGTCGACCTGGTCCGCCTGCTCGAATACCAGTACATGACGACCGACGCGATCTTCGGCATCCCGACCCAGGTGTCGGCGACCTACGTCGTGCTGTTCGTGCTGTTCGGCGCGCTCTGCGAGCGCATGGGCGTCGGCAAGCTGTTCATGGACTTCGCCCTGGCGCTGACCGGCCACACCGCCGGCGGGCCGGCCAAGGTCGCGGTCGTCTCCTCGGGCATCTTCGGCTCGATCTCGGGCTCGGCGGTCGCCAACGTCATGACCACCGGCTCCTTCACCATCCCGCTGATGAAGCGCATCGGCTACAAGCCGGCCTTCGCCGGCGCGGTCGAGGCGGTCGCCTCGACGGGCGGGCAGATCATGCCGCCGATCATGGGCGCCGCCGCCTTCGTCATGGCGGAGTTCCTGGGCGTCAGCTACCTGACCGTGGCCGGCTACGCGATCCTGCCGGCGCTGCTCTACTACTTCGCCGTCTTCCTGGCGGTCCACCTGGAGGCGCGCAAGCAGGGCATGGTCGGCCTGCCCAAGGCGGACCTGCCGCGGCTCTGGGAGGTGCTGCGCGACCGCGGCCACCTGTTCGGCCCGCTGGTCGTGATCATCGGCACTTTGCTGTTGGGCTACTCGGCGCCCTTCGCCGCGCTCTGCGGCATCCTCTCGGTGGTGCCGGTGGCGTTGCTGCGGCGCACGACGCGCCACGAGGTGACCTGGCCGAAGCTGGTCGACGCCCTGGCCTCGGGCGCGATCAACGCGGTCATCGTCGCCATGGCCTGCGCCAGCGCCGGCATCGTCATCGGCGTCATCTCCCAGACCGGCCTCGGCCTCAGCTTCACCGGCGTGGTGCGCGCCCTGGCCGCCGACTCCCTGGTCCTGGCGCTGATGCTGACCATGGTCGCCGGCATCATCCTGGGCATGGGCATGCCGACGACGCCGGCCTACATCGTCCAGGTCGCGCTGCTGGTGCCGGCGCTGGTCAAGCTCGGTGTCGCGGTCGAGGCGGCGCACCTCTTCGTGCTCTACTTCGCGATCCTCTCGGCGATCACGCCGCCGGTGGCGATCGCCGTCTACGCCGCCTGCGGCATCGCCAGGGGCAACATATTTGATACCAGCTACACGGCCGTGAAGCTGGCGCTGACCGGCTACATCATCCCCTTCATGTTCGTCTTCGGGCCGTCGCTGCTGCTGATCGGCGACCTGCAGACGATCGTGCTGACCTGCATCACCGCGACCTGCGGCGTCGCCCTGCTCTCGGTCGGCCTGCAGGGCTACCTCTTCGCGCCGGTGCGCTGGCTGCCGCGGCTGCTCTTCGTCGGGGCCGCCTTCGTGCTGATCAAGCCGGGGCTGACCACCGACCTGATCGGCGCCGGCCTGGCGAGCGCGGGCCTGCTGCTCGACTGGACGAGCCGCAAGGCGAGCCTGCGCAGCGAGGGCACCAGCGCCGGCGAATAGCGAGGTCGCCCGCGGCGCGTCCTGGGTTCTCCTGCGTCCTGCCGCGGGCTGCCCCGGCAACGGGGGGCCGCCCGAGCTGCCACGCCCTTCGACAGGCTCAGGGCGAAGCGAATTTGGGAGAAGCGCGGGTGAGCGTATTCCCCTCCGCTTCGCCCCGAGCCTTCGGCACCGCCCTCCGCTTCGTCCCGAGTGTGTCGAGGGGCGTGGGCGCGCCGGCGGTGCCGGCGCTCTAATCCGTCCTGCCGCTGCCCCGGCAACGAGCGAAGGCGGGGCGCCCGAGCTGCGACGTCTCTTCAAGCGCGGGACGAAGCAGCTTTCGGCACTGCCTTCCGCTTCGTCCCGAGCCTTGTATGGGGCTTTCTATGTCAATGGCTCCTGCTT
>NZ_JBBDQW010000077.1:19131-85196 GCF_040905785.1 Tistlia sp. | reverse complement strand
CCGACCAGGCCGAACTCGGCGACCGGGCAGTGGTCCTTGATGAAGCGGGCGTCGGAGGTGCCGCCGGTGGTCGACAGCTCGGGCCGGCGCCCGGTGACCGCCTCGACGGCGCCGGCGACCAGCTCGGACAGCGGGCCCGGCGGCGTCAGGAAGGACTCGCCGGACACCCGGACAGCCAGCTCGTAGCCTCCGCCGGTCGCGTCCAGGGTCTCGCGCAGCCAGCGCTCCAGCGAGGCGCCGCTGTGGGCGTCGTTGAAGCGGATGTTGAAGGTCGCCGAAGCCCTGCCGGGCACCACGTTGCTGGCCGGGTTGCCGACGTCGATGGTCGAGATCTGCAGGGTCGAGGGCTGGAAGTGCGCCGTGCCCTGGTCGAGCGGCTCGGCGATCAGCGCGGCGAGCAGGCCGACCAGGCGGTGCGCCGCGTTGTCGGCGAGGTGCGGGTAGGCGGTATGGCCCTGGCGGCCGAGGGCGGTCAGATTGCCCGTCAGGCTGCCGCGGCGGCCGATCTTGACCATGTCCCCGAGGGCGTCCGGGTTGGTCGGCTCGCCGACCAGGCAGGCGTCCAGCGTCTCGCCCTCCTGGACCAGCCAATCGAGCACCTTGCGCGTGCCGTTGACCGAGGGGCCCTCCTCGTCGCCGGTGATCAGCAGCGAGATCGAGCCGCCGAAGCCCTCCGCCGCCGCTTCGCGCTTCTCCAGGAAGCGGCCGGCGGCGGCCACGAAGGCGGCGATCGCGCCCTTCATATCGGCCGCGCCGCGCCCGACCAGCTCGCCCTCGACGATGGTCGACTCGAAGGGGTCGCTCGACCAGTCGGCGGCCTCGCCGGGCGGCACCACGTCGGTGTGCCCGGCGAAACAGAAGTTCGGAGCTGCCGCGCCGAGACGGGCGTAGAGGTTGTCGACCGGCGCCGTGCCCTCCTCCTTGAAGACGAGACGGGTGCAGGCGAAGCCCAGCGCCTCCAGCTCGCCCTGGAGCAGGTCGAGCGCGCCGCCCTCCTCCGGCGTCACGCTGGGGCAGCGGATCAGGCGCTGCGCCAGGTCCAGCGGGTCGGGGGCGACGCGGGGCATGCGGCGGAATCCTTCCTCAGGTGCGCAGCAGCTCGTTGATCGAGGTCTTGGAGCGGGTCCGCTCGTCGACGCGCTTGACGATGACCGCGCAGTAGAGCCCGGGTCCCGGCGAGCCGTCGGGCAGGGGCTTGCCCGGCGTGGTGCCCGGCACGACCACGGAATAGGCCGGCACCTCGCCGCGCAGGACCTGGCCGGTGGTGCGGTCGACGATCGGCGTCGAGGCGCCGAGGTAGACGCCCATCGAGAGCACCGAGCCCTCGCGCACGACCACGCCCTCGGCGACCTCGCTGCGCGCGCCGATGAAGCAGTTGTCCTCGACGATCACCGGCGTCGCCTGCAGCGGCTCGAGCACGCCGCCGATGCCGGCGCCGCCCGAGATGTGCACGTTCTTGCCGATCTGCGCACAGGAGCCGACCGTCGCCCAGGTGTCGACCATGGTGCCGCTGCCGACGTGGGCGCCCAGGTTGACGAAGCTCGGCATCAGCACGACGCCCGGCGCGATGTAGGCGGAGCGCCGGACGATGGCGCCCGGCACGGCGCGGAAGCCGGCCTTCTCGAAGTGCTCCTCGCTCCAGCCCGAGAACTTCGAGGGCAGCTTGTCGTACCAGGCCGACTCGCCGTGGTCGGCGTGGCGCGGGCCGCCCGGCTGGATCGCCGTGGGGTAGAGCCGGAAGGCCAGCAGCACGGCCTTCTTGAGCCATTCGTTGACCTGCCAGTCGTTCCTGCCTTCGGCCCGCTCTGCGACCCGGTAGCGCCCGGTGTCGAGCCCGTCGAGCGCCAGCTCGACGGCGTCGCGGACGACACCCTTGGTGTCGAGTCCGATCCCGTCGCGCTCCTCGAAGGCCGTCTCGATCGTCTGCTTGAGATCCTCGGTCTGCATCCCGCCCTTCCGTCCCCTGAAGCCGTGCCGGATCCTGAAGCCGCGCGGGGGCGCTCCTCCGGCCGAGGCGCGGAGAGTGCGTGCGGGGCTCCCTCAAGTCAACGCGGCCGGCCGCCGTTCAGCTACCCCCGGCGACCGGTTCGGCGATGGTGGCCAAGGCGCCGTCGCGCATCGCCCGGTAGAAGCAGCTCCGCCGCCCGGTGTGGCAGGCGGGGCCGCTCTGCTCGACCAGCAGCAGCAGGGTGTCGCCGTCGCAGTCCAGGCGCAGCTCGACCAGGCGCTGCACGTGCCCCGAGGTCTCGCCCTTGCGCCACAGCGCGCCGCGGCTGCGCGACCAGTAGCAGGCACGGCCCTCGGCGAGGGTCGCCCGGATCGAGTCGGCGTTCATCCAGGCCATCATCAGGACCTCGCCGCTGTCGTGCTGCTGGGCGATCGCCGGCACCAGGCCGCGCGCGTCGAAACGGATCTCGGACAGCAGGCTGTCGGGTTCGGTCATCGGGGAGCCTCCTTGTCGCGGCTGTATGTCACCGCCGCGGCGAGCGTGCAATCCCGCGCCCGGTCCCGCGCGCCCCGGCCCACGCCCCTGCCCGCGCCCCGGTGCCGCAAAGCGGTCACAGTCTGACCCTAGCGTCGCAGTATCTTTTCGGGGGCGTCGTCGCGGCCTTGGTTCGGCCGAGCGGGTCTGCTATGTCGCCCCGGTCGGCACGCAGCACTCGGTCATGTCACTCGGACTTCATGAAACGCGCCTGAGACGCCGCCGCCAGCGCCGCTGGGCGGTTCTCAAATTCCTGCTGATCGCCGGGCTGCTCGGGGGTTCGCTGGCGCTCGCCTACGAACTGGGCGGCCAGATCGCTGGAGCCGAGCTCGACGCGCTGCGCACCGAGGTCGCCGCCTCGCAGCAGGAGCAGGAGGCCTTCGAGGCCGCGCGCAGCCGCCTGCAGGCCGAGGTCGCGCGCGCCCAGCAGGCCGAGGCGCAGTGGCGCCAGCGCTACGAGCAGGACGTGCCCCGGGGCGAGGTCGAGGAGATCCTGACGCTGGTCCGCGAACGGCTCGAACAGGGCGTGCCGGCCGAGCGCGTCCGCTTCGTCGTCGAGGCGGTCAGGCAGGAGCGAGACTGCGCCGACGCGCCGGAGACCAAGCGCTTCATCGTGCGCACGCCGATCTACGCCGGCGGTGCCGACTCGGTCGGCTTCGCGGACAGCTCGATCACCATCACCGCGATGGGCGAGCCGGCGGTCGACGCCCAGGGGCGGCCGAACGCCTGGTTCGACCCGGCCAAGCCGCTCAAGGTCACGGTGACGCCGATCGGCGGCGAGCCGCAGCAGGTCGAGGGCGAGCTGCCGCTGCACTTCTCGCTGGTGCGCGGCGACACCGAGCACCTCTTCACCGCCGTCGCCTCGGAGCGCCGCGGCTTCCTCGAGGTCACCGGCGACCGCTGCGCCTATCCCTAGGCATTCGTCGAGAATGCGCCGTACCCGACGCCGCGGAGCGGGTTGCGGGCGGGTCCTCTGCAGAGGATTCTGAAGGTGACGGTGCTGTTCGTCGTAGACATTCCGCGCGCTTGATTTCAGAGGAGGCCCCGCATGGAGCGGTTCACGGGCGGTTGCCTGTGCGGCGACGTCCGCATCGTGGCGTCGGGACGCCCATACCGGGTCGGCATTTGCCACTGCCTCGACTGCCGCAAGCATCACGGGGCCCTCTTCTACGCTGCCGCGGTGTTCCCTCAGGACGCGGTGACGATCGAAGGCGAAACACGCGACTTCGCGGGGCGCTGCTTCTGTCCGCGCTGCGGCTCCTCCGTCTTCGCACGCAGCGCGGACGAGATCGAGGTGCACCTGGGCGCCCTGGATGCCCCCGACCAGCTGATGCCGACCTACGAAAGCTGGACCGTCCGTCGCGAGTCCTGGCTGCCGCCCTTTCCGCTCACGAGACGCTACGACCGTAATCGCGACGCCACGGATCGCTTCGAGGAGTAGGCGAGATTATGGGTCCGTCGTCGCAGTCCGAGCAGGCTGCGTCTTGGTCAAGTCCGCCCACTCCGCCTAGGGTGGCGCGATGGATTCGCCCGCCTACCGACCCGACCCCGCCTTCCCTGCGCCGCCAGCGCCCGACGAGACGGCGCTGCGCCTCGGCCGCCTGAAGCGCCTGCGCCAGGAGATGGCGCGCTTCGGCTACCCGGCCGTGCTGCTGTTCGACCCGCACAACGTCCGCTACGCCTCGGGCGCGCGCAACATGACGCCCTTCCTGCTGCGCAATCCCGCACGCTACCTCTTCGTGCCGCTCGAGGGGCCGGTGACGCTCTTCGAGTTCGCCGGCTGCGAGCACCTCGAGGCCGGCAACCCGGCGATCGACGAGATCCGCCCGGCGACGACCGTCTCCTATGTCGCGCGCGCCGGCCTGCTGGAGGCGGCGGCGGCGCGCTGGGCCGCCGAGATCGCCGACCTGCTGAGCCGCCACTGCCCGGGCGAGAGCCGGGTCGGGGTCGAGCGCATCGATCCGCTGGCCGTGCACCTGTTGCGCCGCAAGGGCTATGAGATCCTCGACGCCCAGAAGCCGGTCGAGCGGGCCCGCGCCGTCAAGACGCCCGAGGAGCTGGCCTGCATCCGCCGCTCCCTGGCCTGCGTGATGAGCGGCGAGGCGAAGCTGCAGGAGGCGCTGCGCCCGGGTCTCAGCGAGCAGGAGCTCTGGTCGGTGCTGCACCGCGAGGTCATCGCCGGCGGCGCCGACTACATCGAGACCCGCCTGCTGAGCTCGGGCCCGCGCACCAATCCCTGGTTCCAGGAGACCGGCGAGCGGATCCTCCAGGCCGGCGAACTGGTCGCCCACGACACCGACGTCGTCGGCCCGCACGGCTACTACGCCGACTTCTCGCGCAGCTTCCTGGTCGGCGACGGCCCGGCGAGCCCGGCCCAGCGCCGGCTCTACGCCACCGCCTTCGAGCAGCTCCAGCACAACCTGGCGCTGCTCGGCCCCGGCCGCTCGTTCCGCGAGATCACCGAGGCGGCCTGGCCGATCCCCGAGCGCTACCGGGCCCGGCGCTACTACCTGCTGATGCACGGCAACGGCCCGACCGGCGAGTATCCCTACCTGGTCCAGGACGCCGACTACGACTCGGGCGCCGACTACGACGGCGAGATCGTTCCCAACATGACGCTCTCGGTCGAGAGCTTCATCGGCGAGGAGGCCGGCGGCGAGGGCGTCAAGCTGGAGCAGCAGGTCCTGGTCACGGAGAGCGGCCTGGAGCTGCTCAGCCCCTTCCCCTTCGAGGAGCGCTTGCTCGGCCGCGAGGTCTGAGGCGCACCGGCAACCCTGCCCTGCGGCTTCCGGCGTCGTCCCTGCCTGGGACCGCTGTCAGCATGAGGTCCCCTTGGCCGACCCCCCGACCTTGGCTAACCCCGTGACGACGACTCCCCCATGCGCCTGATCCTGCTGCTCGGTCTCGCCGGCTTCGCCAGCGCCTTCTCGCTGCGCACCAGCGACCCCATGCTGACCCTGATCGGCGCCGACCTGGGGGTGTCGCTGCGCGAGGCGGCGCTGCTGGCCTCGGCCTACACCCTGCCCTACGCGCTGATGCAGGTCGTGCTCGGGCCGGTCGGCGACGCCCTGGGCAAGTCGCGGCTGGTCCGCCTCGCCCTGGCGGTGGCGGCGGTCGGGCTGGCGCTCTCGGCGGTCGCGCCGAGCTACGAGACGGTAATGGCCGCGCGGGTGCTGGCGGGCGCCTTCGCCGGCGGCATCATCCCGACCTCCATGGCGCTGATCGGCGACCGCGTGCCCTATGGGGTGCGCCAGATCGCGATCAGCCGCTTCCTGCTGGCGGTGATCCTGGGCCAGGTCTGCGGCTCGGCGGCGGCCGGCGTCCTGGCCGAGCCGCTCGGCTGGCGCGCGGTCTTCGCCCTGTCCGCCGGCCTGACCGCCCTGATCTGCGCGGCGACCGCCTTCGGCCTGCGCGGCGAGCGCGAGCCGCGCACGCCGCTGTCCTTCGCCGACGCGCGCAGCCGCTACGCCTCGGTGCTCGCCAACCCGGTGTCGCTGCTGGTCTTCGCCACGGTCGCGGCCGAGGGCCTGCTGATCTTCGGCGTCTTCCCCTTCGTCGCGCCGATGCTGGCGGCGCGCGGCCTCGGCGGCGCCTTCGAGGCCGGCCTCATCCTGGTCGCTTTCGCCGTCGGCGGAGTTTTCTACAGCCTGACGGTGCGCCGCCTGCTCGCGCTGCTCAGCCAGTGGCGCATGATGCAGGCCGGCGGCCTGCTCTGCGGCCTCTGCTACCTGGTCGTCGCACTGCCGGTGCCCTGGCTGCTGGTCGCCCTGGTCTTCCTGGTCGCCGGCTTCGGCTTCTACATGCTGCACAACACCATGCAGACCCAGGCGACCGAGCTGGCGCCGACCGCGCGCGGCTCGGCGGTGGCGCTCTTCGCCGCCGCCTTCTTCCTGGGCCAGGGCCTGGGCCCGGTGCTCTACGGCCCCTTCGTCGTCGAGGCCGGCTTCGCGCCGCTGTTCCTCGGCGTCGGCCTGCTGGTCGCCGGCCTCGGCTTCGCCTCGGTGAAGCTGATCCGGCGCTAAAGAAGGCTCGCGGCGAAGGCCTCCAGGACGCGCCGCAGCTTCGCCCGCGTGGGTTCGGCCCGGGCCGGGTCGTAGTCCCAGGGCGGGCTTTCCGTCATGTAGGCGCGCTGGGCCAGCTCGAGCTGCAGGGCGTGAAGGCCACGCGCCGGCTCGCCGTAGCGGCGGGTGCACCAGCCACCCTTGAAGCGGCCGTTCAGCACCCAGTCCTCGGGGCCCTCGGCGAGCGCCGCGACGGCGTCGCGCACCGCCGCCTCGACCGCGGGGGCGCAGGCGGCGCCGTCGGCGGTGCCGATGTTGAAGGTCGGCAGGCGGCCCTCGAAGAGCCGCGGCACCTCGGAGCGGATCGAGTGGCAGTCGAAGAACAGCACCGCGCCGTGGCGCGCACGCACCCGCTCGAGCTGCGCTGCCAGCGCCGCGTGGTAGGGCGCGTGGAAGGCGCGGCGGCGGCGTGCGACCTCGGCCTCGTCCGGCTCCTGGCCGTCGCGCCAGATCGGCCGGCCGTCGAAGTCGGTGGTCGGGACCAGCCCGGTCGTCGCCTGGCCCGGATAGAGCGAGGCGCCCGAGGGGTCGCGATTGGCGTCGACGACGTAGCGGTGGAAGCCGGCGCGCACGACGGTGGCGTCGGGCAGCAGGCCCTCGTAGAGCCGGGCGATGTGCCAGTCGGTGTCGCAGAGGCCCTGCCCGACCTCGTTGAGCCGCGCGCGGATCGCCGCCGGCACCTCGGTGCCGCCGTGCGGCTGGCCCAGCACCACCCGCCCCTCGCCCTCGATGACCTCGACCGGATCCAAGACCCGCCTCCTCCTGTTGAGCGCCCAGCCTACAATCGCCGTTCCGTCGCGCGCCAGCGCAGGCTAGGGTCCGGCGCCTCCCGCTCCACCGACGGATCGTCCCGCCATGCCCTCCCTGGTCCTCGAGTCCAAGCTGTTCGGCGAGATGTTCGGCAGCGCCGCCATGCGCGCGCTGTTCGGCGACGCCGCCCTCGTCCAGCGCTACCTCGACGTCGAGGCGGCGCTGGCGCGCGTCCAGTCGCGGCTCGGCCTGATCCCGGCCGAGGCCGGCGCCGCGATCACCGCGGTGGCGCAGGTCGAGCGGGTCGAGTGGGAGCCGCTGGCCCGCAAGACCACGCTGGTCGGCTACCCGATCAAGCCGCTGGTCGACCAGCTCGCCGGCTGGGCCGAGGAGGGTCTCGGCCGCTACGCCCACTGGGGCGCGACCACCCAGGACATCATGGACACGGCCGACGTGCTGCAGATCCGCGACGCCCTGGCCCTGGTCGAGGCCGACCTGGAGGCGATCGCCGGCAGTCTCGCCGGCCTGGCCGAGCGCCACGCCGAGACGCCGATGGCCGGGCGCACCCACCTGCAGCACGCCCTGCCGATCACCTTCGGCTACAAGGCGGCGACCTGGCTGGCCGGCATCGACCGCCACCGCCGGCGCCTGGCCGAGCTGAAGCCGCGGGTCCTGGTCGGGCAGTTCGCCGGCGCCGCCGGCACCCTGGCCTCGCTCGGCGGGCGCGGCCTCGAGGTCCAGGACGCCCTGATGGCGGAGCTCGGCCTCGGCCGGCCGGACATGACCTGGCACACGGTCCGCGACGGCTTCGCCGAGACCACCGGCTTCCTGGCCCTGGTCGCCGGCAGCCTGGGCAAGATCGGCTTCGACATCATGCTGCTGATGCAGTCGGAGGTCGGCGAGGTCTTCGAGCCCTTCGTCAGCGGCCGCGGCTCCAGCTCGACCATGCCGCAGAAGCGCAACCCGATCGCCAGCGAGCTGATGCTGGCGGCCGCCAAGCTGGCGCGCGAGCAGCATTCGGCGATGCTCGACGCCCTGGTCCAGGACCACGAGCGCGCGACCGGCCAGTGGCAGGTCGAGTGGCAGGCCCTGCCCGGTGCCTTCATGGCCGCCTCGGCGGGACTCGCCGCGGCGCGCGAGACCCTGGCCGGCCTCGAGGTCCGGCCCGAGGCGATGCGCCGGACCCTGGAGGCGAGCGGCGGCCTGATCGTCGCCGAGGCGGTGATGATGGGCCTCGCGCCGGCGCTCGGGCGCGGCCTCGCCCACGACCTGGTCTACGACTGCTGCCGGCGGGCGCTCGAGGAGGACCTGCCCTTCCTCGAGGCGCTGGCCGCCGAGCCGCGGATCGCCGAGGCGGCGAGCCGGGAAGAGCTAGCCGCCCTGGTCGAGCCGGCGAACTACCTGGGCGTCGCGCCGGAGATGGTGCGCCGCCTGCTGGCGGCCCGGGACTAGCCGCGCGAGGCAAGGTCCGAAAACCGCGCTTCCGCCGGCCCCGATGTCCGAAAACCGCGCGCGAGACGGCGCGCTTCGTGACAGTCTCCAGGCCATGGAAAGACATCGCGATCCCGCCCTCGGCGCGCCGCTCGACCCGGCCGCCTGCTACCGGGCGCTGCAGAGCCGCGACGCCCGCTTCGACGGCCGGCTGTTCGTCGCCGTGACCTCGACCGGCATCTACTGCCGGCCGGTCTGCCCGGCCCGCACGCCGCGCTTCGAGAACTGCCGCTTCTTCCCCTCGGCCGCCGCGGCCCAGGGCCAGGGCTTCCGGCCCTGCCTGCGCTGCCGGCCGGAGACCGCGCCGGACCTCGCCTCCTGGCGCGGCACCTCGAACAGCGTCGCCCGCGCACTGGCCCTGATCGCCGAGGGCGCCCTCGATCGCGACGCCGAGGCCTCGGCCGGCCAGGCCGGCACCGAGACCGGCGCCGAGGCCGGGGTCGAAGCCCTGGCCGCGCGGCTCGGGCTCGGCGGCCGGCAGCTGCGCCGGCTGTTCCGCCAGCACCTCGGCGCCTCGCCGGTCGCGGTCGCCCAGACCCGGCGCGTGCTCTTCGCCAAGCAGCTGATCCAGGAGACCGGGCTGCCGATGGCGGAGATCGCCTTGGCCGCCGGCTTCGGCAGCGTGCGCCGCTTCAACGAGACCTTCCAGGCGCTCTACCGCCGGCCGCCGAGCGCCCTGCGCCGCCGGGCGGCGGCAGAGGCGCCACCGGCCGCCCTGGCCGAGGCCGGCGTCACGCTGCGCCTGCGCTACCGCCCGCCCTACGACTGGCCTTCCATGCTCGGCTTCCTGGCGGCCCGCGCGATCGAGGGCGTCGAGACGGTCGAGCGGGACGTCTACCGCCGCACCCTCGCCGAGGACGGCTGCCTCGGCACCGCCGAGGTCCGTCACGAGCCGGGCCGCGACTGCCTGGCGGCGACGATCCGCGTCGGCTCGCTGCGCGCGCTGCCGGCGGTCGTGGCGCGGCTGCGCCGGGTCTTCGACCTCGGCGCCGACATCGAGACGATCGGCCGGCACCTGTCGCGCGACCCCATGATGGCCGCCCTGGTCGCCGCCCGGCCGGGCCTGCGCGCGCCGGGCGGGTGGGACGGCTTCGAGCTGGCCCTGCGTGCGGTCCTCGGCCAGCAGGTCACGATCGCGGCGGCGCTCGGCCTGGCCGGGCGGCTGGTCGCGCTCTGCGGCGCGGCGCTGCCGCCGGACGCCGGCGGGCCCGGCCTCGAGCGCGCCTTCCCGACACCGGCCGAGGTCGCCGCCGCCGACCTGGCGCCGCTCGGCATGCCGCAGGCGCGGCGGGCCACCCTCAAGGCCCTGGCCGCGGCGACTCTGGCCGACCCGCGGCTGTTCCAGCCGCTCGGCGACATCGAGGCGTCGCTCGCCCGGCTGCGCGCGATCCCCGGGGTCGGCGACTGGACCGCCCACTACATCGCCCTGCGCGCCCTGCGCGAGACCGACGCCTTCCCGGCCGGCGACGTCGGCCTGCAGCGCGGTGCGGCAACGGCCGGCGGCCGGCCGACCCCGGGCGAGCTGCTGCTTCGCGCCGAGGCCTGGCGGCCGTGGCGCGCCTATGCCGCCCAGCACCTCTGGGCGGCCGACGCCGCCGCGGCGACGCCGGCGGCCCCTGCGGAGCGGGAGGTGGCCCTTGCCTGAGATCCTGGAGCTGCGCCTCGACCGGCTGGCGACGCCGGTCGGCGAGCTGGTGCTGCTGGCCGACGCGCAGGACCGGCTGCGCGCGGTCGACTGGAGCGACCACGAGCCGCGCATGCTGCGCCTGCTGGCGCGTCACTACGGCGCCGCCGGCTTCCGGCTCTCGGCGGCGCGCGACCCCGGCGGCCTGACCGGCCGGCTCGCGGCCTACTTCGAGGGCGACCTGGCGGCGATCGAGGCGCTGCCGTCCGGGACCGCCGGCACCGCCTTCCAGCGCGCGGTCTGGCAGGCGCTGCGCGCGATCCCCTGCGGCACCGCGATCTCCTACGCCGAGCTCGCCCGGCGCATCGGCCGGCCGGCGGCGGTGCGCGCCGTCGGCCTCGCCAACGGCGCAAACCCGGTCGGCATCGTCGTGCCCTGCCACCGGGTGATCGGCAAGAACGGCACCCTGACCGGCTACGGCGGCGGCCTCGAGCGCAAGCGCTGGCTGCTCGGGCACGAAGGCTGGCCCGGCGCCAGCGCCTGAGCGGCGGGCCGCCCGGGTCAGACCGCCTCGGCCCGGCGCAGCACGAAGACCGAGCAGCGGGCGTTCTGCACGACGTGGGCGGCGTTCGGACCGATCACGTAGTCGAGCATCTCGGGGCGATGCGACTCCATGACGATCAGGTCGGCCTGCCGCTCTTCGGCGCAGGCCAGGATCTCGTGGCCGATGCTGCCGAAGCGGACCTCCTGCTCGATCGCCGGTGCGCTCCCGTCGGCGGCCAGCGGGGCCGACTCGACGAGCCGCGCCAGCCGGCGGCCGGCATCCTGCGCCAGCTGCTCGAGCTGGAACGCGAAGTGGACGCCCTCGAACATCGCCGAGAGGTCGCGCACCACGGTCATCACCGCGATCCGCGTGCGGCCGGGGGTAGCTAGGGCCACAGCCTGGGGCAGGGCAAAGCGCCAGCTGCTCGGGTGGGCGACGTCGACCGGAACGATGATCGATTCGAACAAGGCAGTCTCCTTCGAAGGCTCGCCGCGATCGGGGTACTCTCGCACCGGCGGGCTCAGTGCGCCACGCGCCGCAGGCTGGCAGCGACGCCCAGCGCGACCAGGCCGGCGAGCGCGCCGGCGGCGCCGACCAGCCCCCAGTCGGCCGCGTGCAGCGGGCGCAGGTGGACCAGGTCGGCCAGCGCCGGCACCTGGACCAGCAGGACGAGGCTGGCCAGGCTGGCCGCGACCACGCCCCGCGCCATCCAGCTGCGCAGGCCGCTGAGCACGGCGGTGAAAGCGGCACTGGCGGCGACCAGCGCGCCCAGGGCCAGGGCCCGGGCGTGCTCGACGTCCGACCCGAGCGCGCGCTCGAAGCCCAGGCTGACGACCAGCGCGATCGCCAGCCCGCCGATGCCGAGCGCGAGCCAGGTCGCGCCGCCGAAGAAGCGCGGCCGCCTCCGCCGTCCCGTCGGCAGCAGGCGCTCGCCCGACGGCAGTTGCTGGAAGACCAGCATGGCGGTCGGGTGGATGATCAACTCGAGCCAGACGATGTGAATCGGCAGATAGAGCAGCGGGTGTCCGAGCAGCGGCACCAGCGCCGCGCTGATGACCAGCGGGATGTGGACCAGAAGCAGGTAGGCGAACGACAGCTGCAGATTGCGGAACAGCTGGCGACCCTCGGCGATGGCCCGCACGATGGTGCGGAAGTTGTCGTCGAGCAGCACGATGGCCGCGACCTCGCGGGCGCTCTGAGTACCGCGCTCGCCCATCGCGACGCCGATGTCGGCGGCCTGCAGGGCCGGCACGTCGTTGACGCCGTCGCCGGTCACCGCGACGATCTCGCCGGCCGCCTGCAGGGCGCGCACGAGCGCGAGCTTCTGCCTCGGCGACGCGCGGGCGACGACGTCTGCGCCGGTCAGCCCCTGCTCCTCTGCCGCGCCGGATTCCTCCAGGGCGTCCGCGGTCACGACCCGCGGGCGGTCGCCGCCGAGGCCGGCCTCCCGGGCGATCGCGCCGGCGGTCGCCGGATGGTCGCCGGTCACCATGATCACCCGGATGCCGGCCTGCCGACAGGCGAGCACCGCCTCCCGGACACCCTCGCGCAGCGGGTCCCCGAAGGCGAGCAGGCCGGCCAGCCGAAAGCCCCGCTCCGGCTCGAGAGCGCCGCTCGCCGCGGGGTCGAGCGGCTGCGAGGCGCAGGCGATCACCTTATGGCCCGAGGTCGCGAAGGCGATGACTCGCTCGCGCCAGGCCGCGAGGTCCGCCGGCGCGTCGCCGCAGCGGTCGAAGACCGTCTCCGGCGCCCCCTTGACGACGGCAAGGCGCGACCCGTCCGGCAGGCGCACCAGCGCGGTTTCCCGGCGCCGCTGCTCGGTGAAGGCAAAGTTGGCGAGGCGCTCGACTCCGGCCGCGGGCGGTGCGCGCGCGAGCAGCGCGGCGTCGAGCGGGTCGCCGCTGTCGGGCCGGGACGCCAGCACAGCCAACGCGAGGAGCTCGCCGGGCGCGAGGGAGGCCGCGGCCACCTCGTGCGCCAGCTCCAGCCGGCCCTCGGTCAGGGTCCCGGTCTTGTCCGAGCAGATGCAGGTGACCCGGCCGATGTTCTCGACCGCGACGGCGCGGCGCACCAGCGCCTGGCGGCGCGCCAAGCGATAGACGCCGACGCCCAGGAAAAAGGTGAAGACCACCGGAAACTCCTCCGGCAGGGCGGCTACGGCAAGGGTCGCAGCGCTGATCAGCGCGTCGACCGGGCCGTGGCCCTGCGCGAGGCGGATCGCGGCGAGCAGCAGGCAGAGCGCCAGGGCCGCGACCAGCACCACCCCAACGAGACGGGCGATGGCACCCTGGAGCGGCGTCCGGCCGGCGCCGCCGGCCAGGGCCGAGCGGACGATCTCGCCGTAAAGCGTCTCCGCGCCGGTGTAGGCGACCCGCACGCGGGCCCGGCCGGCGAGCAGGCGGGTTCCGGCGAAGACCCAGCTGGCGGCATCGCCGACCGGCCCATCGCCCGCGGGAGCCTCCTCGCAAGGCGCCTCGCCCTCTGCCAGCGGCCGCTTGCGCACCGCAGCGGCCTCGCCGGTCAGGCTCGATTCGTCGACCTGCAGCGCATCGCCGGAGAGCACGAGGCCGTCGGCGGGGAAGACCTCGGACGGGCCGACTTCGACCAGGTCGCCAGGCACCAGCTCGCGCGCCGGCAGGCGGGTCCGCCGACCCTCGCGCAGCACCGTCGCGCTTGCCGCCAGCCGGCTCGCGAGCCCAGCGGTCGAGGCGCGCGTCCGGTGGTGCAGGTAGAGATCCATGGCGGCGAGCGGCAGCAGCGCGACCGCCAGGACCGCCGCTTCCGCATAGTCGCCGAGCAGCGCGAACAGGGCGGCGACGCCGACCAGGAACCAGATCATCGGGTCGCGCGCGGTGTCGAGGGCCATGCCCAGCCAGGTGCCGGGCGGGGCGACCAGGACATCGTTCGCGCCGAAGCGCGCGCGCCGGTCCAGGACCTGCTCTGCGGAGAGCCCGTCGGCCGACAGGCCCGCCAGCCGGTCGGCGGGGAGAGGACGGCTCGGCATGGCGCGGCTCTCCAGGCGCGTGACGGTCCCAGGGTCGGGCAGTCTCCCGCGTTTGCCGGCCGCGGCGCAATCGCCGCGCGGTTCCAGTCGCTGTGGGGCATCGAAGCGTCGCTCGCCCGGTGCACGCGATCCCCGGGCCGGCCGACCCGACCGCCCACTACATCGCCCTGCGCGCCCTGCTCGAGACCGACGCCTCCTCGGCCGGCGACGTCGGCCTGCAGCTCGGTGCGGCAACCGCCGTCGGAGCGCTGGCTGCTGGCCCATGAGAGCTGGAGCCTCGAGCCACGGTCGGCGCAAAGGAAGCTCGCGACCGCTTAAGGCTTGCGCCGCGCCCGGCGAGACGGTTTTTTCGGGTGCGGGGGGCAAAGGAACCGGGAGTCGGTGCCGGCGCGCCGCCGACCGTCCGGAGTTCGCTCGTGCCGTTCCGCCTCTCGCTTCCGCCCGCCGTCCGCCGATGATCCCGCAGGCGACAATCCTGCAGGCGACGATCCTTCACTGGGCCGAGGTGATCGCGGGGCTCGGCCTGTTCTTCGCCGGCATGGAGCTGCTGTCGGGCAACCTGCGCAGCCTGACGAGCCGCCGCTTCCAGCGGGCCGTCGCATCCTGGACGAAACGGCCGGGCCAGGGCTTCCTCTGGGGCCTGCTGGCCGGCGCCGTCACCCAGAGCAGCGCGGTCGTCACCTTCGTCGTCGTCGGCCTCTTGATGGCAGGCAACCTGACGGTGCGCCGCGGCCTGCCGATCCTGCTGGGCTGCAACCTCGGGGTCGGCGCCTTGCTGTTCGTCGTCTCGCTCGAGGTCGGCACCGCCGTGTTGCTGCTGGTCGGCCTGGTCGGCATCGGCGTCACCCTGGACCGCCTGCAGCGCTGGCGGACCCTGCTGTGGGCGCTGTTCGGGGTCGCCCTGCTGTTCGTGGGGCTCGACTTCGTGCGCAGCGGCAGCGCGCCGCTCGCCGAGACGGGACTGCTGCGCGACGCCCTGGCGGCGACCGCGGACTCGGCGCTGCTGGCCTTCCTGATCGGCGCGGCGCTCAGCGTCGCCGTGCACTCCTCCCTGGCCGTCGCGGTGCTGGCGATGTCGCTGGCCGCGGCCGGGCTGTTCGGCTTCGAGACCGCGGTGATGGTGATCTACGCCACCAACTTCGGCTCGGGGCTGCGCATCCTCTTCCTGTCCTGGAGGCTGCGCGGCGAAGCGCGCCAGCTCGCGATGTTCCAGGTCGCGGCAAAGGTCGCCGGCTGCCTCGTCTTCCTGCCACTGTTCTTCCTGGAGCGGGCGACCGACTGGCCGCTCGCGCTGGCGCTGATCGAGTGGCTGAGCCCGGACGCCGACCAGCGCATCGCCTGGGCCTTCCTGCTGTTCAACGGCGGCGTCGCGCTGCTGCTGCTGCCGCTGCTGGCGCCGGCCGCGCGGCTGCTGGCCCGCGTCTGGCCGCGCACGGCGGCCGAGGAGGCGGCGCGGCCGGCCTTCCTCGGCGACTACGCCCTCGACGACCCGGAGCTGGCGCTCGACCTGGCGGCGCGCGAACAGCACCGCCTCTACCTGACGATCCTCGGCCTGCTCGACCCGCTGGTCGAGGAGCGGCAGCCGGCGCCGGGCCCGGGGCCGGACGGGCGGGCGGCGCGCGAGCTGCTGCGGGTCACCCAGGGTTTCCTCGATGACCTCGGCCGGCAGGCGATGACGCCGCGGCAGTACGAGCGCTACTACGCCCGGCTCGACGCCCAGGGACACCTGGAGGGCCTGCTCGCCGACGTCGGGCGCTTCGCCGAGGTCCTGGCGCGGCTGGAGGCCAGTGCCGGCGGTCGCCGCCTCGGCCACCTGCTCGGCCACTCGCTGCACGCGGTAATGCACGCCTGCGCCGAGGCGCTGACGCCCGAGGCCGGCCCGGAGGAGGTCGCCCAGGCCCGGGCGCTGACCGCCGACCGCGGGCCGGTCCTGCGCAGCGTGCGCGAAGGCTACCTCGGCGACAGCGCCCGGGCCGAGGAGCCGACGCTCGCCGGCGCCATGCTGACCGGCTTCTCGCTGTTCGAGCGCCTCCTCCTGCGCCTTGGCGCGCTGCTGGCGCGCCGCGCCGGGCCGGGAGAGACCCGGTCGGGGCATGGCTTGTCGCGGACACGGGAAGAGGCGGCGGAGGGGATCCCGTGTCTACCTTCTCTGCTTGCGGAATTCACTAAGGAGCGATCCTAGTTGGCGGCAGGAATCCGGTCGCTCCGATGGTCTGGATGCCTATCATGAGTGCCCCTCCCTTGATGTCGCTCGCTGGTAGAGAAGACCCAAGATGCGCGTTGCCCCCAACTCGGCCAGCCAAACAAGGCCTCAGCCAGTTCGCGCTGCCCACGCACGAGATGCGGCAAGCGTTATAGCCGACCTGGCCTCGACCTCGCGTGGCCTAAGCGCCACAGAGGCCCTGGAGCGGCTTCGACAGCATGGCCCCAATGCCATTCCTTCTGGCACCCGCCGCCACCCCGTCCTGCGGTTCCTTTCACAGTTCAAGAATGCGCTCATCTATTTCTTGCTTGCCGGCGCTGCGGCGGCGGCGGCGCTGGGGCATTTCGTCGATGCCGGGGTGATCCTTGCTGTTGTCATCGTGAACGCGATCGTCGGGTTCCTGCAGGAGGGCAAGGCCGAGGACGCGCTGGCGGCGATCGGCAACATGATTGCGCCACATGCGAACGTACTCCGCGACGGGATGCGAAGCAGTGTCCCGATGGCGGACCTCGTCCCAGGCGATGTCGTTCTGATCGAGGCCGGCGATCGCGTCCCCGCCGAGTTGCGTCTGTTGCGAGCCCGCAGCCTGCGCATCGACGAGGCGATCCTGACAGGCGAGTCGGTGGCGGCAGCCAAACACGCCGATCCCGTAGCTGAGGACGCCCCGCTGGGAGACCGGCGCTCGGTGGCGTTCTCCGGCACTCTGGTCGCCTCGGGGCAAGGTACGGGTGTCGTCTTCGCGACCGGTCTCGACACCGAGATCGGGCGCATCAGCGAACTCCTGGGCAGCGTCGAGGAACTGACCACGCCGCTTCTGCGCCAGATCAATCGCTTCGGCCGGCGGTTCACGCGGTTCGCCTTCGCCGGGGCGGCGGTGCTGTTCGTCTTTGCGGTCGGTCTGCGGGGCTTCAGCTGGGACGAGGCGCTGATGGCTGTCGTCGCCCTCGCCGTCAGCCTCGTCCCCGAGGGGTTGCCCGCCGTCATCACGATAACTCTGGCCATCGGCGTCCAGCGAATGGCGGCGCGCCATGCGGTGATCCGCCGCCTGCCGGCGGTGGAAACGCTCGGCGCGACGTCTGTCATCTGCTCCGACAAGACCGGAACGATGACCCGCAACGAAATGACGGTCAGGCGCGTCGTCACACCCGGACAGGCGATTTTCGTCGAAGGCTCCGGCTACAATCCGGGCGAGAATCGGCTCTTTGAAGAAGGCGGACTGCACGGTCCCGAAGGCCATGCGACGTCGCTTTCGCTAATCCGCGCCGGTTTGTTGTGCAACGACGCCCGGCTGCGGACCAACGGGGCGGAGTGGCATGTCGAGGGGGACCCGATGGAGGGGGCGCTCGTCACGCTGGCGATGAAGGCTGCGTTCGATCCCGAGAACGAGCGCGCGGAGTGGCCGCGTCTGGACGAGATCCCCTTCGATGCCGAGCATCGGTTCATGGCGACGTTGCATAAGATGTCTTTCGCCGAACACGTTGTCCTGGTCAAAGGAGCTCCTGAAGCCGTGTTGGCCATGTGTAGCCGGCAGGAATCCACGGAAGGTGCGACGGCGCTCGACGCGGGCTTCTGGTCGGAACGGATTGCCGAAGCCGCGGCGCAGGGCGAGCGGGTTCTGGGCTTTGCCATGCGCCATATGCCTGAGAGCGCCGAGCGCATCGATTTCGTCGATGTCGAATCCGGACTGACGTTCCTCGGCATCGTGGGTTTCATCGATCCGCCCCGTGACGAAGCGATCCGTGCCATCGCAGAGTGCCGTACGGCCGGGATCGGGGTGCGCATGATCACCGGTGACCATGCCGCCACAGCCAAGGCCATTGCGCGTCAGCTGGGCCTGGGCGATGACCCGGCCGTGCTGACGGGAAACGATCTCGACCGACTGTCGGGTGAGGCATTCGCGCAGGCCGTCCGCGACACGGTGGTTTTCGCCCGTACCAGCCCCGGGCACAAACTGCGCATCGTGCAGGCGCTTCAGGCCGAAGGACGAGTCGTCGCCATGACCGGCGATGGGGTCAACGATGCGCCTTCGCTCAAGCAGGCCGACGTGGGCATCGCGATGGGCCTCAAAGGCACCGAGGCCGCCAAGGAAGCCTCGGAAATGGTTCTGATGGACGACAACTTCGCCTCGATCGTCGCCGCAGTCCATGAAGGCCGTACCGTTCATGACAACATCCGCAAGGTGGTCGGCTGGACGCTACCCACCAACGGCGGCGAGGCGCTGACGGTCATCGTCGCGATCCTGTTCAGCTTCGCGATGCCGATGACACCGGTCCAGATCCTGTGGGTGAACCTGATCCTTGCCGCGACGCTGGGCCTCGCGCTTGCCTTCGAGCCGTCCGAGCCCGGCGTCATGCGCCGCGCCCCGCGCCGCCCGGATGCGGGACTCCTGACGCCGTTCATCCTGTGGCGAGTCTTCTTCGTCTCGCTCCTGTTCGCGGGGATTTCGCTGGGGGTGTTCTTCTGGGCGCTCGGCGAGGGACGCGATCTAGACACGGCACGTACGATGGTGGTGAACACGCTGGTGGTGCTGGAGATCTTCTATCTGTTCAGCGTGCGCTTTCTGCACATGACGTCTCTGACGCTGACGGGGGCAAGGGGTACGACGGCCGTGCTGGTCGCGCTCTTGGTAGTAGTGGCCGGACAGCTCGCCTTCACCTATCTGCCGATCATGAACACCATCTTCGGGTCGCGCCCGCTGACGATTGCGGAAGGGGCACTGATCGTTGCCCTGGGGGCGGCGAGTTTCGTGCTCCTGGAGGTTGAGAAGCACTTCCTCCGCGGCCGCTTCGCGAACGAGTAGCGGTGGCCAGCTCGGCCATGCAATCTGGCGACGACCCGGCTGAATGGGAGCCGCCGATCGGCCCGCCATCGATACGGCCCAGCAGCAGCTATTCCGTCGGCGGCACCGCAAGAATGTCAATGTCGAGGCTTCCCATCAGCTCCTGCGCGACGCTGCCCAGAAAAAGGCGCTTCACCCCGGATAGGCCGCGCGTTCCGATCACCAGAAGATCGGGCTTCGCCTGCTCGACAACACCGACAATCGCCAGGGCGCCGAGCCCCTCGACGATGCGCGCACCGTAGCTCAAGTCGCCAAGGCCAAGTCCCCGGATGAACTCGGCGACCTCGCGGCGGATGGCCTGGAACTCGCGCTCAGCTTCCTCCCTGACGCGGTCCTCCGCGACACCTGCAAAGGTCATCATCTGCCGGGTGATTGGTGCATAAGCATGGACGAAGCTTACCTCGGCGCCATCAAGCAAACCGAGGGCCTGTGCCTTCCGGGCCGCCACCGCCGAGGTCTCTGACATGTCGATGGCGATGAAGACCTTCTTCCAGCGTTCACCGGTCATGGCGTTGGCCATGAGCACGGGCCGACCTGCGGTCCGGGTGACGCGTTCGATGGTGGTGCCGACAAAGACATCGCGCAGGAACTGGCGCCGATGCGCACCCAGAACGATCACATCGGCGGCGCGCTCCCGAGCCACTTCGCTGATGATCTGGAAGGCATCCCCCGCCCGGCTGAACACCTCGCACTTGTCGGGTTTCCCGAAGCTGCCGACCTGCGCTTCGAGCAAGGCCTCCGCGCTTCGCATCTCCTCGTGCATGCGGGCTTCTGGCTGATCGTCCTCGACGACATGCAGGACCCCGAGTCTCGCTTCCTGGGCCTGGGCAAGCTGCACCGCACGCCAAACAGCGGGTTTCGAGCGGCTCGACAGGTCAGAGGCGGCTAGGAGGGCTCTCAGCATGGCAGTGTCGCCTACGTGTAGCTCGATCGCATGCGAGTATGGCGGGCTGACCTCGTCTTTGGAACCCGGGTCGCACTTGTTGGAGCAGCTCAGGGGCGCTGACGACCTCCTCGAGGATCTCGGCTGTCAGGCGAGGACGCGGCGGCAATACGAGCGCTACTACGCCCGACTCGACGCCCAGAAGCGCCTCGATGACCTGCTCGCCGACGTCGAGCGCTTCGCGGAGGTCCTGGCGCGGCTGGACGGCAACGCCGGCGGTCGCCGCCTCGGCCAGCTGCTCGGCCACTCGCTGCACGCGACGATGCACGCCTGCGCCGAGGCGCTGTCGCCCGAGGCCGGCCCGGAGGAGGTCGCCCAGGCCCGGGCGCTGACCGCCGACTGCGGGCCGGTGCTGCGCAGCGTGCGCGAAGGCTACCTCGGCGACAGCGCCCGGGCCGAGGAGCCGACGCTCGCCGGCGCCATGCTGACCGGCTTCTCGCTGTTCGAGCGCCTCCTCCTGCGCCTCGGCGCGCTGCTGGCGCGCCGCGACGGGCCGGCAGAGACCCGGTCGGCGCATGGCTTGGCGCGGACACGGGAAGAGGTGGCGGAGGGACAGCCCTCGCTCGGCTGAGCCTTCATCTCGCAGTCTTCGCCGTGCGAGCGTGAGGTATCGTCGGACCCGTCGATACGCATGACTTGGGAAACGGCATCAGGCGCGGAAACAAATGGACCATCCGCCTTCCGACATCGGGGGACTCTAAATGGACGACTTTCAGTTGCTCGTGGATCTGCACAGGGACGCGGAGCGCCAGGGTCCCGGCGGCGAAGCGGAGACGCGCCTGTCGATTGCCCTCTCGGGTCTCTCGGCGGCCAAGAACCTGAGGATCGCCGATATCGGCTGCGGTTCCGGTGCCTCTACGCTCGTTCTGGCGAAACACCTTGAGGCACAGATCACGGCGGTGGATTTCATCCCGGACTTTCTTGCCAAGCTGGAGGTGGAGGCCGCGCGCGCCGGCCTCGCAGGCCGGATCAGAGCGCTCGCGGGGTCGATGGAGGCGCTGCCGTTCGGAGAGGCGGAGCTCGATGCCATCTGGTCCGAGGGCGCGATCTACAACATGGGCTTCGAAGCCGGTGTCGCTGCCTGGCGGAAACACCTGAAGCCGGGCGGCATCCTGGCTGTCTCCGAACTGACCTGGCTGACCCGTGAACGGCCGGCGGAACTGCAGGCGCACTGGCAGCGCGAGTACAGCGAGATCGACACGGCATCCGGAAAGCTCGCGATCCTCGAAAAGCACGGATTCTCACCCTTGGGTTACTTCGTGCTTCCCGAGCGTTGCTGGCTCGACAACTACTACGGGCCCATGGAGCAGCGGTTCGCCAGCTTTCTGGAGGCGCATGGAAACTCGGATGCCGCGTTCGCGCTCGTGGAAGCCGAGCGGCACGAGGTTTCGCTTTACGAGCGGTACAAGGCCTTTGTCGGTTACGGATACTACGTCGCCAGGAAAGTCGCCGGCTGAGGGGCCACGGATCGCCTATCCCGCCGCGACGCCTGCGTTGATCAATTTTCTTGATTGATTGTCCGGCTACTGATTGATTTCGGGCTCGACGAGTTTCTTGAGCTTCTCCAGGCACTCCTGCCAGCCGAGATAGCAGGCTTCGGCGGGAATCAGGTCCGGCACGCCTTCCTGCACGATCGTCATGTCGGTGCCGACCGAGACCGCCTTGAGCGTCACGGTCACTTTCATCTCGCCGGGAAGATTCGGATCGTCGAATCTGTCCGTGTAGACGAGCCGCTCGCCCGGAACGAGCTCGAGATAGGTTCCACCGAAGGAATGGCCGTCACCGGTCGTGAAGTTCCGAAACGACATCCTGTGCTACGGGATCGGGATCAGAACCCCTGCCGGTGCAGTTCCGTCGTAATGCGCGTCCGGGAGGGGGTATCGCGTGTCGGAAAGGCGGCGAAGTAATCCGCCGCCGTGGCATCGGGCTTGCGGCGACGCACCTCCCGCCGCCAGCGGGCCGCCTGGTCGTAACGGCCGGCCAGACCGTTCGCGGCAACCGCAATCATCGCGATCAGGTAATGCGCCCCTGGTGTGGTGGCCGCGCGGTCGGCCCAGTGGGCCGCGGCCTGATGGTCCTCCTGCTGGATCAGTAACTGCGCACGGACGCCGTGGATGCCGTAGAGCAGCGGATCGAGCGGGCTGAGATGCAGCGAGGTGTCCAGCGCAGCCACCGTCCGAGGCGCGTTCCCGGTCAGCATCGCGGTGAATGCCGAGGCATAGAAGCCCTGCGCGTAGTTCGGGTTCAGCGCCGTCGCCCGCGCCAGCCAGGCGGCGGCGACTTCGGGATCGTCCGTCAGCCAGAACGAGCGTCCCATGGTGAAGTTCGCGAACGGGTCGAGGGCGTCCAGTTCCAGGCTGCGCTCGGCATGGTGCCGCGCGGCGCTCGCCGCGGCTTCTGGATCGGCGCTCAGGCGCAGGAAGGCCTCGATAAAGCTGGTGAAGGACAGACCCGCGTGGGCGCGCGCGAACTGCGAATCCGCCGCGACCGCCCGTTCGAATCGGGCCTTCGCAAGGGCCGTATCGCCCGGCGTGAAGCGGTAGAGATGACCGAGGCCGACATGATAGTTGGCCCAAGCATCGAGCCCATCGGGGCCGTTCAGCCGCGCCTGGCGCGCCTCGTTGAAGGGTATGTATGTCTCGAGCGCCGCTACCAGATGCGCCACGATGCGCGCCCTCAGATCGTCGATCTCGTCGAGGCGCGCCGTGAGCCGGTCGGCCCACAGAACATCGTGCGCGTTGGTGTCGGTGAGCTCCACCGTCACCGCAACGGTGCGATCCCGGCTTTCGACGATCCCGGACAGGACGTAACGCGCCGCGAGCGCCGTCGCCACCGGATCCAGATCGGCGGTGGCTGGACGGAAGCGGAAGGACGAGCCTCGCGCGATCACCGCAAGCCAGCGCAGTCGCGATAGCGCCTGGATGATCTCGTGCGGGATTGCTTCGCCCAGGATGGCAAGCTCGGGTGACATGGCGAGCGGCTGGAACGGCAGCACCGCAATCGAGGGGCGTCCCGCCGGATGCTGGGGCGGCTCGCTGACGGCAGTGGTCGAAGCCGCTTGCGCCGGCGGCAAGATTGTCACCTCCGGGATGAAGCGGAACCCACGGCCATGCACGGTGCGGACCACCGCCTGTCGTGCACCGTCGTCGCCCACCGCCTGCCGGGCCGAGCGGATGCGGCTGGAAATGCTCGCGTCCGAAACCGCCTGACCCTGCCAGACAGCCGCGACAATCTCGTCCTTCGTCACCATGCGGTCGTGGTGTCGGACAAGATGGATCAGCAGGGAAAGCACCTG
Source organism: Tistlia sp. (assembly GCF_040905785.1). Taxonomy (NCBI): domain Bacteria; kingdom Pseudomonadati; phylum Pseudomonadota; class Alphaproteobacteria; order Rhodospirillales; family Rhodovibrionaceae; genus Tistlia; species Tistlia sp. The sequence continues at coordinate 61,960 of NZ_JBBDQW010000077.1, read as the reverse complement.
CGGCTCGAGCCGCACCGGCTGTCCGCAGCGGCTGAGCTGGAAGCGCTGCGGGTCAAGTCGGAAGTCTCCGAACGTCCATGTCATGCGTGAGCATACAGCGCGATCTTTGCCTTCTGCATGATTTCTTCAGGACTCCGTCAAGCACGCCCTCAGCGAAAGCGTAGGCTCAACGACCTCGGCGAAACGGACCGGCACTCGTCCCTAAGCAGAACGGAGCAAAGCCATGAGTACGATTGAGATCAGACGGTTCGAAACGCCCGACCAGCTCCTCGACATGAAAGAGCGCGGCGGCATTTCCATCGTCAGGATGGGCGATGGCAGCGCAGGAATGCACGCGATCTTCGAGCCCGGCTGGACCTGGGAGGCTGACGAGAAGCCGCTGCTCGGCTCGCCTGACTCCTGCCCGATGCGGCACACCGGCTACTGCATCTCGGGCAGCCTCATGGTCCGCATGGTCGACACGGGTGTCGAGACACGCATCGGCGTAGGTGATTTCTTCGAGATTCCGCCGGGCCATGACGCCTACGTCGAAGGCGCCGACCGGGTCGAACTGATCCTGTTCGCGCCGCCCGAACACCAACACTGACGGCCAGTCACTTCCATTTGGTTCACCCTGAACGAGCGTGGAAAGCAACATGATACGCGCCCTAACATGTGACGCAATTTCACGGCAGGGGGACGGCGTTGATGGACAAGTCGTTCATGACCTGCGTTGATCTTCAACCGAACGCGCTGCACGTCTAATGAGTAAATGAGGTTCAAGCTTTGGAACCGAATGCGAGCGACGCTCTCGATCCCTCGGGTGTCGACGGAGGGGCAGGGGTGGGGCCCGACGTTCTTTGGGGCAGGGGTGGGGCCCGACGTTCTTTGATCGGCAGAATCCGCCTTCGTTGCTCACCGTGCAGCCGCAGGAAGTGCTCAACGGCTCGTCACGCCCGTCGGAAGAATTCGATGCCGCTCAGAACGGCGTCAGACGGTTCGCTTGGCTGACCGTCAGGGCCGACGCAGCGTGGCCATGTCCATGGCGATCCGCGCCGACAGGCTTTCAAGGCTGTCGTAGAGCAGCTGCATCGCATAGGGCGGATTGTGCGTGTAGGCCCCCGGATCCTTGGCGACGAACTGATAGTTGTAGGCGGCTTTCAGCAGTCGCGGTGTCCAGCTTGCATAGCGATTGGCCATCGCGGCCTCTTCGCTGGAGATTCGCCCGTCGCCGTCGGTATCGTTGAAGAAGTAGGGGAATTTCCCGGATGCGTACCCGATGGGTGTTCCGCTCACCTGGAGGGCATAGGCCTGAATGGCCCGATAGAGGCTCTCGTGCAGACCCATGATCTCCGAATGGATGCCGCCGTGCGCCTGGCCGTCCCCGTCGAAATCCCCGTGCCGTGTGCGGATGGCACGGAGGTCCTCCACCCCACGGTGACAGCTCAGGCAGCCTTCGGTCTCGACCCGCGTCGAATGCGCGTCATGGCAGGATACGCAGGTGCTGGCGCTGGGCACGTGGGCGAAGCGACCGACATAGGTGCGTCCGGGATACTGGAAACCTCCCCGCACCGCGGAGCCGTGCAGGACTGCGGCGGCCACACCGTAGTGGACGTTGATGAAGGTCAGCTCGGCCGATACCCCGTCCTCCTCCAGCCCTTCGGTCGCGGAAACCACGGCATCGCCCGACTGGCGACCCTGATGGCAGACGGTGCAGACCGCTGACCTGCCGATCCCCTCTACCGTCTCGCCCGAGGGAAACCGGATGGCCTCCAGCGCATGGGCGGCCGCGGTGTGGCAGGAAGCGCAGCCGATCGGGGAATTGATCGCCGCCGGACGCTCCACGACGAAGGGCGTGCTGCCGTCGGCGCCCAGATAGTCGATGAAGCCCGGCTCGGAATGGCAGGCCGCACAGGCCTCGGGGACAGCGCCCGCCTCGTTCCAGTACGTGAAGGACGGAGAGCTGTAGTTGCCATGGGGCGAAGCAAGCCAGGCTTCGACGAGATCGGCCAGCCCGACTTCGGCGCGCGCGGCGGGCAGAAGGGGCAGCGCCGAGACGGCGACACAGACGATAGCTCGCAGTAAGCGGGCGCTGAGCATATGCCGTCCATTCCGCTCGGTTTGACCGGATCGACACTAGCATGGCTCACCCATCGGCCATAGAGTCGCGCCGAAGGATTGCCTTGGCAATCCTGTAGTATCGGCGCCTTGTTGCCGAGACGCAGAGGTCCGTTCCCATGGCTGAATCCGTGTCCGACGGCCGGGCTGGTCAGTCCGGCGGCACAGATCCTTCGCGGTTTTCTGCAGCCGCCCTTGGAGTGCTGTATGTGCTGTTCTGCCTGGGGCCGCTGGGCCTGGCCCTGACACGGCGCGCCGCACCCGCAGGTCCCTGGGAGTACGCGGCGGCCGGGCTCGGGCTCGCCGGCCTCGGCGCGATGGCGGCGCAGTTCGTCACGTCCGGTCGGTTCCGGATCGTGTCCCGGCACCTCGGCATCGACAAGATCATGGCCTTTCACAAGATCGCGGCATGGTGGGTGCTTGTCGCGCTGATGCTGCATCCCTTGGCCTATGTCGTGCCGACATGGCTGGAAAATCCCGGTCTCGGGGTCGAGCGGTTCGAGGCCTATCTGACGCTGCCCCGCTACCGCAGCGGTCTGATCGCCCTTGCCGCGCTGGCGCTGCTCGCGGCAACTTCCGTGCTGCGCGACCGGCTGCCGTGGCGCTACGAGCTTTGGCGTGCCAGTCATGTCATCCTTGCGTTGGCGGCGGTTGGCGGCGGCCTGCATCACGCGGTTGCGGCTGGGCGGTTCAGCCCGATGGGCGCCGTGCAGGGCTTCTGGTGGGGTGTCGGCGGCGCGGTCGTTGCCGTCATGGCCGTGCTCTACGGATGGCGCTGGCTGCGTTTGCGGCTCCAGCCATGGCGACTGGCATCGGTCACGAAGCGAGCCGACCGTCTTTGGGAACTGGACATCCAGCCCGCGCCGGGCACCCGGCCGCTCGGCTATCGCGCGGGCCAGTTCGTCTGGATGACCGAAGGGACACGCCGCTTCCCGCTGTTCGACCATCCCTTCTCACTTGCCGACAGCCCACTCCGTCCGGGGTTGAGTCTGATCGTCAAGGAGGCGGGAGATTTCACCCGGCGGATCGGCTCCCTCGCCCCCGGCACGCCCATCGGAATCGACGGTCCCCATGGCGACTTCACGCTCGAGGACCACGAGGGCGAGAGCATCCTGCTTCTGGCTGGCGGCGTCGGCATCGCCCCGATCATGGGGCTCCTGCGCGACCTCGCCGCGCGTCGCGACCCGCGCCCGATCCGCCTCGCCTACGCCGCCGGCCAACCCGAGAACTTCGCCTGCCTGCCCGAAATCGAGGCGGCCCGATCCCGTCTCGACCTGCAGGTGACGCTGCTGAGTGAAGAGGGCGGTCCCGGGTGGAACGGCTCGGTCGGGCGATTGGACCGCGGCCGGCTGGAGCGGATGCTCGAAGGGCTCGACCCCGCGCGCAGCGTCGCGCTGATCTGTGGCCCCGGCCCCATGGTCACCGCCATCTCGGACAGGCTGCTCGATCTGGGCATGACGATGGAAAGGGTGATCTACGAGCGCTTCGACTATTCCGACGGCGGCGCGTCGCGCCAGGACCGAAGACGCCGGCGCCGCTTTCTGGGCATCGGGGCCGCGCTGACGCTCGGCGTGGCGCTGTTCGCGACGTTGCTCTCCTGAGATCGGACCACAGCCGGTAAGAGCCGGGAAGATCAGTCGGGGTGGTGTTCCCCGCGAGCGCAGCCCAGAAGGTGCGTGCCCGAACCGCCCGTCTCACGGGCGTTTCAGTCGCGTGTCCCTCGAGCGGGGACCGCTGTACGGGGTGAAATGGCGGAGGGGATGGGTCTGATTTCCAACCTTCTTCACCTTAAGTATATGATAAATAATGATAAAACTTCCGCGTCCATGGCCGCGCAATAGCAGTTCGGCGACGGCGCGTTCAGCTCAACGCCGACCTTCGCAACTCCTCGCGCAACGCCGCGATCTCCTCCCGCAGTGCAGAGATCTCGCGAGAACCGGCGACATCGCTGTCCGGTGCCGCGGCCTCCTGACCGATGAAGAAGGTTGCGAGGCTGGCGGCGATATAGCCGAAGATCGCGAGGCCGTAGATCGATAGGAGCAGCGCGAGCACCCGGCCCTCGGGCGTCAGGGGCCAGAAATCCGACCCGGTCGTCGTCACCAACATCGCCGTCCACCAAAGTGCGTCAGCATAGCCGGAGAAGCCGCCGCTGACGTCGCGTGCGGGTTCGAAGGCCAGCATTCCACCCGCGCCCAGCAAGATGACAACCGCAGTGGTGGCCAGCACATAGCCGAGCCCACGGCGGTCGAAGCTTTTCTGCAGCGCAATGAAACCGCGATTTGCAGTGCCGACGATCCTGACAAGCCGCAGCCCGCGGCTCAGGCGCAGCAGGCGCAAGGCGCGCAGGAACCGGAAGGCGGGCGCGATGAGGGCGATGATCGTGATCGGGTTGCGTCGCAGGAACTTGATCTTGCGCGGCGCCAGGGCGAAGCGCAGCAGGAACTCGATGATGAAGATGATCCAGATGATGGTGCCGAGCAGTTCGAACACGCCCGAGGTCGTCCAGACCAGTTCGACGATGACGAGGCTGAGCCAGATGAACGACAGGACCAGCATCGGTCGCTCAAGCCAGTCTTCGAGCTGCGTCAGCACTTCCCAGCGCTCGCGTTCTTCCTCCGGCGCATCGGTCTGCGGGTCGGGTGCCTCTTTCATGGGTCTCTCCTTTTGGAACGTCAGAAAAATCCCTGAAAGTCTGAACACGTTCCCGATCGGGCTTCATCCGCTCAGTATCGGGTCTCGCACCACGGCAGATGCCGTTCTTCTTGCGGCAGCGTGACGCTGCATGGCGATTGTGCCGCGTTGGCCGTCGTTGCAAGGTCCGTCTCATGAGGAAACTCATTGCCCTCTGGTCCGGCGACCTTGCTCTCGACGAGGCCTTTTGGACCTGGACGGTGACGGTGGGTCTGCTGGTCAATGTCGCGACCAGCATCCTGTTTCTGGTGCTGGTCCTCCAGGACCAACCGCTGGCCGCCGTGCTGGTCGGCTACGGTCTCTCGGTACCCTACAACATCGTCGCGACCGTCGGGGTCTGGCGTTCGGCCGCGCGCTACGGCGGTCCGTCGCTCCATGCGGATCTGGCACGCATCGTAAGCGTCATTCTGATGGCGGGCCTGACGCTGACATGAGACGTGCGTCTTGTCGCAACTCAAAATTCATCCCGTGGTGCCGTTCGCCGCTCAGGGACTTGGCGCATCCATGACTGCAACCTTCTCGTGCTCGCCCATGCCGCTCAGCAGGCATCTGAGGACGTCCGACCCGGTGATCATCCGCTTCACCCCCGGCGACCAGAGCAGCATGACCGTTTCGTCATGGCCGGCGTCCTGCGCGCGCAGCGTGGCAAGGATGCCGAGGGCTTTGTCGAGGGTTTCGGTCGGCCTGGTGACCACCGCCGGGCGATGGCAGTAGTCGATGAGCCCGACATCGCTCCCGAGGACCAGAAAGTCCCGCAGGAAGGCATTCGCGTTCAGCAGCAGGCGCGGCTTGCCTTTCTCATCCTGCAGGACGATCCACTTTTTCCGCGACGCGGCCAGCTTACGGACGAACGGATCGTCTTGCGCGCGGTCGATTGCGGGGAAGACCGGCCGATCCTCATCGAAGGGCAGTTGGACGATGCTGTTGGGATCGAGAGGTTTGCCCTGATCCTGCACGACGAGGTCGTCGAGCGCGAGGAAGTTGATCGCTCCGATTGCCTCCACGCGCCCCACCTCGCTGCCGGTATTCACCGCGTGATAGCGAAGTATGTTGTGCAGCTCGCGTTCACGGAACCAGGGGACGCTTTCGGTGCCGACCCATGCGTCCAGAAGAAGGGCTGTGGGCTTTGCGAGGGGCCAGAGCAGGATACGGTAGAACCGCAGAACCGGCGCAAAGATCGCGACCGCCCGGAGTGCATTACGGGAGAAATAGGCCTGAGGCCCGATCTCACCCAACGCGGTGATGACGACGGTGGAAAAGAGAAAGGCCAGCACACCCGCCATCACGGAATCCGCCAACATGGTCAGAAGCACGTTGATGGCGACATTGCCCATGAGGATTGTGACGAGCGTGAAGTTCGCATCGCGCCTGAGCTCGAGGGCACTTGAAGCGGTGTTGTCGCCCGCTGCGGCCGCCGCCTCGAGCCGGAGGCGGCTGAGGCTGAAGACGGCGATGTTCGAGCCGGAGAACAGGGCCGATTGCGAGACGCAGAAAGCGATCCCCAACCAGATCAGCGCGTCGTTCATGAGATCTCCTTTCAATACAAGGTGAACCGGGGGCCACGCCAATGGTCCCGGCGGTAGGATAAGAATAGCGCAGGAAGCGCGTGAAACGGACCTTATCGTGGAATTCTGCGGATACTGAGCACCCGCTTTGTACCGTTGCTTGCCAATCCTACCCGGTGCTGGCCACGAAGCAACGGGCCGCATCGATATCGGCTTGCAGACAGCATGGGGATTCAGCGGCGTCGTCGAGCAGATGGTGCGTACCGGGGAAGGACTTGGTGAGCTCGCCGCAGGCCTCCTGCATGGCTACGCAATGGCCAGCCATGTAGCTCATGCGGATTATCTGGGAATTGGGATGGTTATGGAGCGCGAGCACCGGTCCGAGGTCCGACGCGCCGCCATTCACTACGCGCATGCAGCTCGCGTGATTTCAGATCAGTTATGGTACAGCGCTTTTCGATTGATCGCCGCGTATCGCTTCATCGAAGAGCCCCGAACAGAGATCCTTGAGTTGATGACGGACAAGTCAGAGCTATCACAGATACTTAGAGAGGCGCAGGCTGAATGGTATCGCATTGAATCTAAGTATAAATAGCCTTGACCGTGCCGCGAACGGTCATGAGTTGCGCCGCGGCGAACAGGAGCTCTCTCCCCGTTTCTCTCTTCGCCAAGACCGAGCTTCGGACCAAGATGGTCGAGCCATCTAGGCCCCCTAGTCGCTGGCGCCTCTCATCAAGCCGCGCCCCACCCGAACTCCCCTAATCCGATCAAATCCTACTGAACCCAAGAAGACCAGCATCATTCCGGTTTATTCTTGACCGACCGGATGAGATACTCGGGCTCTGCACTAGGCTGGCTGTTGAAGGGCCGCATCATGTCCGATCGCTGGGTCTCCGTGGAGGAGATCGCTGAATATCTCGGTGTCAGTAAAGACACGGTCTATGGGTGGATCGCGAAGAAAGACATGCCGGCCCACAAGGTGGGGAGGCTTTGGAAATTCAAGACCGACGAAGTTGATGACTGGGTGAGGCACGGAAAAGCATCGGACGATCAAAAGGAAAGCGAAGCGACCGAGGCCAATTCACAGAAGGGGAAGAATGCGAGGGGGAGAGAAAACGGATGGCTGATGTCGCATGCGTCGACCTTTTCTGCGGGGCCGGGGGTCTCACGCATGGCCTCATCTCGGAGGGCATCAGGGTCGTCGCGGGTATTGACGTCGATGAGGCATGCCGTCATCCCTTCGAAGCCAACAATGCAGCGCGCTTCATCAACGAAGACGTGGGGCGCCTCGCTCCGAAAAACCTCAAAGAGTTGTTCGGTAGCGCCGAAGTCCGGGTGCTCGCTGGTTGCACACCCTGCCAGCCTTTCTCGACCTATGCCCAGCGCTACGATGTCGTTGGGAGCCCCCGTTGGGGTCTGCTCTACCAATTCGGACGACTGATAAAAGCTACACGTCCCGACCTGGTCACGATGGAGAATGTACCTTCGGTCGCCAAGCACGCCGTGTTCGACGATTTCGTCGAGACCCTTGCTGGCGTCGTTGGCCATATTCAGCGCCGCACTGACTTGGGCTCGGCCGCCACTGCACCGTTTCCCCTATCGCCCTTTGGTTCCGCTTCGGTCTCCGCTACCGAATTTCGACGCGAAAAGGGCGCTTACGGACAAAAGACAAGTCATTGCAATAACTGCGCTTTTTGAAAGCGCCCTTCTGAGGGCAAGGGGCGCTCGAAGAGAGACGCGGGCGATTTGGAGACCCGATTTACGTAAGACGCCAGTCTCCGAGGGGCGGATGGCACCGCCAAGTTCCTTTGAAACAAAAAGAAAAAAGGCCCCGATCGGGGCCCTTGGTCGGATTCGGTATCTGAATGTGGCGGAGGGGGTGGGATTCGAACCCACGGTACCCAGAAGGCACACTCGATTTCGAGTCGAGCCCGTTCGACCACTCCGGCACCCCTCCGCCGGGGTCGAAGGCGGCGGAAACTAGCCCAAGCCCAAGCGGCCGACAAGCCCGGAAAGCGGGCGCCGCCGCGGGGGCCCGGGTCTCAGCGCCGGCGCGCGCGCAGCTCGCGGAGCAGGTCGCCGAGCACGGCCAGGTCGTCGGCGTTCGGCAGCGCCAGCATCGCCAGCGAGAGGCCGAGCCTGAGCCAGGCCCGGCGCAGCATGTAGAGCAGGCCCGCGGCCTCGCCGACGGCGATAGCAGCCGCCGCGCCGACGATGCCGAACAGCGGCAGCAGGATGGCGAGGCAGAGCGCCTGCAGTACCAGGTTCAGGCTTTCGGCGCCGAGCGTCGAGACGTTGTCGCCGTGCGCCTGCAGGCCGGCCGTCGCCATCCGCCGCGTCCCGACCAGCAGGCCGCCGACGAGCAGCACTTGGCTCGCCGGCACGGCGGCGGCGAAGGCCTCGCCGAAGATCAGGGGCACGAACCAGGGCGCCAGGGCCAGGCCGACCGCCGTTGCGGCGCCGCTGCACACCAGGTTGAGCTTGAAGTAGCGGGCGAAGATCAGGCTACGCTGCCGGTCGTCCTCGGCGTTGGCGATCTTCGGGAAGGCGAGGCGCGACAGCGTCTGCGCGATGATGCCGACGGCGCCGTTCATCGCGCCGGCGACCGCGAAGAGGCCGAGCTCGGCGGCCGGCAGGTGCAGGGCGACCGCCGCGCGGCCGAGGAACTGGTTGGCGATGCCGGCGAGGCCCGCCGAATGAACGCCGACGGCGTAGCCGAGCATCGGCTTGAGGTCGGCCGCCGAGGGGCGAAGCTCGGCGCCGCCGACCGACCCGCGCGCGCGCCAGAGCAGGGCGGTCATGACCAGGATCCGGCCGAACAGGAAGGCGGCCACGAAGCCGAGCACGCTGGCGCCGACGAACAGCAGGGCGATGCCGATGCCGAGCAGGTAGCCGGCGGGCTGAAGCGCGCGGATCAGGTTCCACTCGATCAGCCGCAGGCGGCCCTGCTGGGCGCCCTGGAGGATCGTCGTGGCGTGGCCGAAGGGCGTGAACAGCAGCAGCGCCCAGGCTGCCGTCATGGCGCCCGGCGAGGCGTCGGCGAGCAGGCGCGGCAGCAGCAGGATGCCCGCCACGATCGCGAGCAGCGCCAACGGCTGGCTGAGCAACAGGGCGAGCGCCGTCAGCCGCTGCTCGCGGGCGCGCTGGCGCGCCATGCGGTAGACCAGGGCCTGGTCGAGGCTGAGCACCGAGATCGAGGCGATCAGGGTGCACCAGAGCAGGACGGCCGCCAGCTCGCCCCGCCCCTCCGGCAGCAGCAGCCGCGCCGCCAGGACGCCCGTGGCGAAGCCGCAGAGCTGCATGAAGCCGGCGACAGCAAAGGCTACGACGATATCGCGCACGGGTTCCTCGGGCGCTCGCGGGCGGCGGACGGCTGCCCGGCCTGCCGCGGCCTGCCGTCACGGCGGCCATTGGTCCTGCCCCGGGGGCGGCTGTCAATCCGGCCGCAGAGTTCGGCGGCCGGATCCTGTGGACCGGAACGGCAGAGGGCCAAATCCGTTGACACCCGGCGCGTGCTCCGTATAGTGCGCCCTCCCGTGCGGGCCTTTCGGGTTCGCGCAACCGTTTTACATGCCGTGCGAGTTCGGAATCGATGTACGCAGTCATTAAGACCGGCGGCAAGCAGTACCGCGTCAAGCAGGACGATGTGCTGACTGTCGAGCTACTGCCTGGCGAGTCGGGCGACACCTTCAACTTCGACCAGGTGCTGATGGTTTCCGGCGAGTCCGGCGTCAGCGTCGGCAGCCCGTTGCTCTCGGGGGCGAGCGTCTCCGCCGAGGTCGTCGGCCCGGCGCGCGGCGAGCGCCTGATGATCTTCAAGAAGAAGCGTCGCAAGCACCATCGCCGCAAGATGGGCCATCGCCAGGACCTGACGAAGGTGCGCATCACCGGCATCTCGGCCGGCTGAACTCGACGGAACTGGGAGCAGAAGCATGGCTCATAAGAAAGCAGGCGGCAGCTCGCGCAACGGGCGCGACTCCGCGGGCCGGCGCCTCGGCGTCAAGAAGTTCGGCGGCGAGCAGGTCGTCCCCGGCAACATCATCGTGCGCCAGCGCGGCACCAAGTGGCACCCCGGCACCAACGTCGGCCTGGGCAAGGACCACACGATCTTCGCGCTGGTCGACGGCCAGGTGACCTACTCGAAGCGCGCCGGCGGCAAGACCTTCGTCTCGGTCCAGCCCGCAGAGGTGCCGCAGCCGGAGGCCGCCGAGTAGGCTGCGCCGTACCCGTGGTTCGAGAAAAGGGGATTGGCGCGCCAATCCCCTTTTTTGTTGTCCGCCGTCCCGCCTTCCCACTCACCGTCACGACCGCCGAGCCAGCGCCCAACCATGAAGTTCCTCGACGAAGCCAAGATCTTCCTGAAGAGCGGCGACGGCGGGCCGGGCGCCTGCTCGTTCCGGCGCGAGAAGTTCATCGAGTTCGGCGGTCCCGACGGCGGCGACGGCGGCCGCGGCGGCCATGTCCTGCTGGAGGCCGTCGAGGGCCTGAATACCCTGATCGACTTCCGCTATCGCCAGCACTTCAAGGCCCCGACCGGCCGCAACGGCGCCGGCCGCGACCGTACCGGGGCGGGCGGCGAGGACCTGGTGATCCGCGTCCCCGTCGGCACGGTGGTGCTGGCCGAGGACAAGGAGACGGTGCTGGCCGACCTGACCGAGGTCGGCCAGCGCTTCCGCCTGGCGCGCGGCGGCGACGGCGGCTTCGGCAACGCCCACTACAAGACCTCGACCAACCGCGCGCCGCGCCGCGCCGACCCCGGCTGGCCGGGCGAGGAGCTGTGGGTCTGGCTGCGCCTCAAGCTGATCGCCGACGCCGGCCTGGTCGGCCTGCCGAACGCCGGCAAGTCGACCTTCCTGGCGGCGGTCAGCCGGGCCAAGCCGAAGATCGCCGACTATCCCTTCACCACGCTGCACCCGAACCTCGGCGTCGTCGGCCTCGACGAGCGCGAGTTCGTGATGGCCGACATCCCGGGCCTGATCGAGGGCGCCCACGAGGGCGCCGGGCTGGGCGACCGCTTCCTCGGCCATGTCGAGCGCTGCGGCGCGCTGCTGCATCTGGTCGACGGCACCCAGGAAGACCCCGGCGGCGCCTACCGGACGGTGCGCGCCGAGCTCGAGGCCTACGGCAGGGTGCTGGCCGGCAAGACCGAGCTGGTCGCGCTCAACAAGATCGACGCGCTCGACCCCGAGGAACGGGCGGCCCGACTGGAGAACCTGGCGGCCGCCTGCGGGGCCAGCCCCTTCGCCATCTCCGGCGCGACCGGCGAAGGCGTGCGCGACGTGCTGCGCGCGCTCTGGCGGGCGATCGAGGCCGATCGCGAGGCCGAGGCCAAGGCCGACGAGCAAGAGCAGGCCGGCGACGCGCCGGTCGTCTGGACGCCCTGAGGCGGCCATGGCCGAGAGCCCGCTCGCCGAGGCCCCCGAGGCCGGAAGCCAGAGCCAGCCGCCCCTGGCGCGGGCGCGGCGCCTAGTCGTCAAGATCGGCTCGTCCCTGCTCGTCGACGATAGCGGCCAGGTGCGGCGTCCCTGGCTCGAGGCCCTGGCCGCCGACCTCGCGGCGCTGCGCCGGGACGGCCGCGAGGTCGTCGTCGTCTCCTCGGGCGCGATCGCGGTCGGACGGCGCCTCCTCGGGCTGACCCGCGGCGCGCCGAAGCTGGAGGAAAAGCAGGCCGCCGCCGCGGTCGGGCAGATCCGCCTCGCCCACGCCTACGAGGAAGCCCTGGCGCCGCACGGCATCACCGTCGCCCAGATCCTGCTGACCTTCGCCGACACCGAGGAGCGGCGCCGTCACCTCAACGCCCGCAGCACGCTGACCACCCTGCTGCGCCACGGCGCCCTGCCGGTGATCAACGAGAATGACACGGTCGCAACCGCCGAGATCCGCTACGGCGACAACGACCGCCTGGCCGCCCGCGTCGCCGCCATGATCGACGCCGACGCGCTGGTCCTGCTGTCGGACATCGACGGGCTCTACACCGCCGACCCGCGGCGCCGGCCCGAGGCGCGCCACCTGGCGACGGTCGAGGCCCTGACGCCGGAGATCGAGGCGATGGCCGGCGCGGCGCCGACCGGCTACTCCTCCGGCGGCATGGTCACCAAGCTGGCCGCGGCCCGGATCGCGCTCTCGGCCGGCTGCAGCATGGCGATCGCCAACGGCCGCACCCTGCACCCGCTCGCCGCCCTGGCGGCCGGGGGCAAGGCGACCTGGTTCCTGGCGCAGATCGAGCCCCGCCAGGCGCGCAAGCGCTGGATCGCCGGCTCGCTGATGCCCTGCGGCAGCATCACCGTCGACGCCGGCGCGGCCCGCGCCCTGGCCGCCGGCAAGTCTCTGCTGCCGGCCGGCGTCACCGCCGTCGCCGGCAGCTTCGAGCGCGGCGACCCGGTGCGCGTGCTCGACCCGCAGGGCCGCGAGCTGGCACGCGGCCTCTCGGCCTACTCGGCCGGGGACGCGGCGCGGATCGCCGGCCACAAGAGCCGGGACATCGAAACCCTGCTCGGCTACCGTGGCCGCGAGGAGTTGATCCACCGCGACGACCTGGTGCTGGGTTGACCGGCGCCGACCCGATCGAAGTCGGGCCGAGACGAGGGACGGGCGAGCGATGAAGGCCGAAGCCGCGCTGAAGCAGGAGCCAGGCACCGAAGCCGCGACGGCGGCGGCGCCGGACCTGGCCCAGGCGATCGCCGAGCTCGGACGGCGCGCCAAGGCTGCCGCCGCCGTGCTCGCGCAGGCGCCGGGCGAGCAGAAGGACCGCGCCCTGCGCGCCGCCGCCGCCGCCATCCGGGCCGAGGGCGCGGCGATCCTGGCGGCCAACCGGGAGGACCTCGAGGCGGCCAGGGCCAGGGGCATGAGCGGCGCGCTGCTCGACCGCCTGGAGCTGACACCGGCCCGTCTCGAGGCCATGGCCGCGGGCCTGGAGCAGATCGCGGCGCTGCCCGACCCGGTCGGCCGCACCCTGGCGCAATGGCGGCGCCCGAACGGCCTGGAGATCGCCCGCGTCTCGGTGCCGCTCGGCGTCGTCGGCATCGTCTACGAGAGCCGGCCGAACGTCACCGCCGATGCCGGCGGCCTCTGCCTCAAGGCCGGCAATGCGGCGATCCTGCGCGGCGGCTCGGAGTCCTTCCATTCCTCGGGCGCGATCCTGGCCTGCCTGCGGCGCGGCCTCGCCGAAGCCGGCCTGCCGGCCGACGCGCTGCAGAGCCCGGCGACCACCGACCGCGCCGCCGTCGGCCACCTGCTGCGCCTGCATCAGTACCTCGACGTCATCGTCCCGCGCGGCGGGCGCGGCCTGATCGAGCGGGTCATGGAAGAGAGCCGGGTGCCCGTGCTGGCCCACCTCGACGGCCTCTGCCACACCTACCTCCACGCCGGCGCCGACCCCGAAAAGGCCCGCGCGATCACGGTCAACGCCAAGCTGCGCCGGGTCGGCGTCTGCGGCGCCACCGAAACCCTGTTGGTCGACCGCGCGGCGGCGGCGGACCTGCTGCCGCCGATCCTGGAGGCCCTGGCCGCCGGCGGCTGCGAGCTGCGCGGCGACGCCGCGGTCCAGGGGCTCGACCCCCGGGTCCTGCCGGCCGAGGCCGCCGACTGGGACACCGAGTACCTGGCGCCGATCCTTTCGGTGAAGACGGTGGAGGGCCTCGAGGAGGCGATGGCGCACATCGCCCGCCACGGCTCGCACCACACCGACTGCATCGTCACCGAGGACGCCGCGGCGGCGGAGCGCTTCCTGGCCGAGGTCGACTCGGCGATCGTCCTGCACAACGCCTCGACGCAGTTCGCCGACGGCGGCGAGTTCGGCATGGGCGCCGAGATCGGCATCGCCACGGGCCGGCTGCACGCCCGCGGCCCGGTCGGCGCAGAGCAGCTGACCAGCTACAAATACCGGGTGCGCGGCAGCGGACAGACGCGCCCTTGAGCGAGCCGTGCGGCCCGCCGCCGGCAGCGCCGCCCGAGGCGCTGCGTCTCGGTGCCCGGCCGCCGCTGACGCCGCGCCGCCTGGCCGCCGCCCTCGGCGGGCGGCTGCCGCAGCGCGGCCAGCGCATCGGCCTGCTCGGCGGCTCCTTCAACCCCGCTCACGACGGCCACCTGCACATCAGCCTGCTGGCCCTGCAGCGCCTGCGCCTCGACGGCCTGTGGTGGCTGGTCAGCCCGCAGAACCCTCTGAAGCCGGCCGCCGGCATGGCACCGCACGCGCTGCGCCTGTCCCGGGCTCGCGCGCTCGCCCGGCATCGCGACCTGACGGTGACGGGCATCGAGACTCTGTTCGGGACCCGGGCAACGGCGGACACCTTGACGCTCCTGACCCGATACTTTCCCGGGGTCCACTTCGTCTGGGTCATGGGGGCGGACAACCTGGCGCAGATCGCGCGCTGGGAGCGCTGGCAGCGAATCTTTCACACCGCCGCCATTGCGATTTTCGACCGTCCTACCTATTCTCATAGGGCGTTGGCGGCCAAGGCTGCCCGGCGGTTCCGCAGGGCGCGGGTGGTCGGACGGGCGACGAGCGAGCTGGCAGTGCAACCGCTCCCCGCCTGGGCTTTCCTCCCGATCCCCCTGTCGACCCTGTCGGCCACGGACTTGCGCCGCCTCGAGGGGACCAAGGGTCAGGCGTCCGCTGCGGACAGCCTGCGATCGTAAGGAGAAGGCGAGCCATACCCACCAAATCCCTGGCGCTCAGCGCCGAAAGCCAGCCGCTCTTCGCGTACGAGCCGGCTGGCGCCGCCCGCGGCAAGGACGTCGATCCCGGACAGCTGGTCGAGATCACCCGCGGCATTTTGGACGACGGCCTGGCGGAAGACGTCGTCGTCATCGACCTTTCCCAAAAAAGCAGCTTCACGGACAGCCTGGTGATCGCCAGCGGGCGCAATCAGCGTCAGGTCGGGGCGTTGGCCGATCGCCTGCAGCAGGCGCTGAAGGCGGCGACCGGACTGCCGGTCCCGGTCGAGGGCATGCGGAACTGCGACTGGGTGCTGGTCGACGCCGGCGACATCGTCGTCCACCTGTTCCGCCCGGAAGTGCGCGAGTTCTACAACCTCGAGAAGATGTGGGGCATGGCACCGGCGACGCCGAGCCCGGCCCCGCAGGCCTAGGCGGTCCCTCCCAGGCGGACGCCTGGGAGGCCGGCAGCCGGCCGCCTGTCGGCAGGTCCCCGAGACCGCGCCGGACCCCTCGCTGCAGGGCCTCCTCGCCATGCGCCTCTCCCTTCTGGCGGTCGGCCGCCTGCGCGGCGGGCCGACCGCCGCGCTCTACGACGACTACGCCGGCCGCCTGCGCGGCCAGCCGCTCGGCCCGCTGACTCTGCGCGAGGTCGAGGAGAAGCGCCCGCTGGCCGCCGAGGCGCTCAAGGCGCGCGAGGCCGAGCTGCTGCTCGCCGTCTGCCCGACCGGCGCCCGGCTGGTCGCGCTCGACGGCGGCGGCCGGGCGCTGGCTTCGGCAGCCCTGGCCGAGACGCTCGGCCGCTGGCGCGACGAGGCCGTGCCCGAGACGGCCTTCGCGATCGGCGGTGCCGAGGGCCACGGAGCGGCCCTCCTGGCCCGCGCCGACCTGACGCTCTCGCTCGGCCCCATGACCTGGCCGCACCTGCTGGTCCGCGTACTGCTCGCCGAGCAGCTCTACCGGGCCGACTCGATCCTGTCCGGCCACCCCTATCACCGCGCCTGAGGCGCCGCGGCAAGCAACCGGCACCCTTTATCGTCGGGCCCGGCGAGGCTAAACAGGGCACTCGACGAACCGGATCCGAGGAGACGCATCCCGATGAATGCCCTGCTGCTGCTGCGCCACGGCCAGAGCGACTGGAACGCCCAGAACCGCTTCACGGGCTTCGTCGACGTCGACCTCACCGAGGCCGGCGAGGCGGAGGCGCGCAAGGGCGGTCGCGCCCTGCGCGGCCTGCACATCGACCGGCTCTACGCCTCGACCCTGAAGCGCGCCTACCGGACGGTCGAGCTGGCGATGGAAGCCTGCGGCGACAACGAGCACCTGAAGGATCCCGACGGCAACTGGATCATGGTCCGGCACGACGACCTGCGCGAACGCGACTACGGCGACCTCGCCGGCCTCAACAAGGCCGAGACGGCCGAGCGCTACGGCAAGGAGCAGGTCCATATCTGGCGGCGCAGCTACGACGTGCCGCCGCCGGGCGGCGAGAGCCTGGCCGACGTCGTCGCCCGGGTCGGCCCCTACTACGAGCGCGAGCTCCGGCCCAAGCTGGAGGCCGGCGAGACGATCCTGGTCGGGGCCCACGGCAATACCGTGCGCGCGCTGCTGGTCGCGCTCGGCCTGCACTCGCCCGAGGACATCTCCGGCGTCGAGATCCCGACCGGCGTGCCGATGCTGTTCGAGCTGAAGGAAGGCCGCCCGGTCGCCTACCGCTTCCTCGACGGCGAGGCGGCGGCGGAGTAGCGCCGCACCCGCGCCCCCGGGCCGCCCTACGCGAGCCTCGGGACGTGGCGCGCGTTCTTCGCTAGTCTGCGGGCGATGCTTCCGTTCCAACACCCGCCGGCCCAAAGCCCTCTGGCACGAAACCCGCTGGCCCAACACCCGCCAGCGGCTGCCGTGCGCCCGGCGGGGGCCCTGCGCGCGGCCGTCGTCCTGTGCCTGGGCCTCGCCACGGCGCTTCCGGCGCCGGCTACCCAGGCCCAGGGCACGGGCCAGCCGGCTCCCGACAGCGAGCTGGAGAACGTCGAGCGCCAGCTCGAGCTCAAGCGGCAGCGCGCCGAGGAGCTGGCCCGGGAGCGCGCGGCCCTGAACGACGAGATCGCCGGGCTGCGCCAGCAGGCGATCACCGCGGCTCGCGAGGCGCAGAACCTGGAGAGCGAGCTCGACGCGATCGAGTACACCCTGGCGGCGTTGCGCGCCGAGGAGGCCCGACTGGGCCACGGCCTGGACCAGCAGCGGCAGACGCTGACCGAGACGCTGGCGGCGCTGCAGCGAGTCGCGCTACTGCCGCCGGAGAGCCTGCTCGGCCAGCCCGGCGAGCCGCTGGACCTCGCGCGCGGCGCCCTGCTGCTCGGCGTCGCGGTGCCCGAGATCGAGCGCCAGGCGGCCAGGCTGCGGCACGACCTGGAAACCCTCGCCGAGCTGCACGACCAGATCGACGGGCAGCGACGCGATCTCGGACAGGCCGCCTCGCGGCTGGCCGGAGAGCGCGAGAAGCTCGACGGGCTGGTCGCACGCAAGCAGACGCTGGAATCGGCGGCCGGCGCCGACCAGCAGGCGCTGGAGCGGCAGGTCTCGAGCCTGGCCGGCGAAGCGCAGTCGCTGCGCGACCTGATCGTCCGCCTCGAGGAGGACCGCAAGCGCCGCCAGGAGCAGGCCCGGCGGGTTCGCGAGGCCGCCGAGCAGGCCGCCGCCGCGGCCGAGGCCCGCGCCCGCGCCGAGGCCGCCGAGCGGGCCGCCGCGCAGCCGGCTCCCGGAGCCGCCCCCGGGGCCCAGCCCGGGGCGCAGCCGCCCGCGGAGGCCCCGGTCGAAGCCCCGCCGCAGGTCGCGGCCCTACCGGCCCCGCCGGCGGCCGAGCTGTCCAGGCCCGCAGGCCTACGGGGCTTCCAGCGCGGTGCGGACGTCCTGGTGATGCCGTTGCGCGGCCGCGTCGCCCGCCGCTTCGGCGAGCCGGCGGAGGGCAGCTGGGAATCGGCGCAGGGGCTATCGCTGGCGGCGCGCGCTGGCTCGACCGTGGTCGCGCCCTACGACGGGCGCGTCGCCTATGCCGGGCCGTTCCGCGGCTACGGGCTTATATTGATTATAGAGCACGGCGACGAATATCATTCCCTGGTAGCGGGCTTCGACCGCTTGACGGCCGTTGTCGGACAGTGGGTTCTTGCCGGCGAGCCGGTCGGCACGCTGCGGACCGGCGCCGAGCCCGACCAGAGACTCTATCTCGAGCTGCGGAGGAACGGCGTGCCGGTCGATCCCCTGCCCCTGCTTGCAACCGGCGACGACAAAGCGAGAGGCTGATGCGATTTCTTCTTCCGGCGGCCGTGGCCGCCCTGCTGCTGACGGCCGTGCCCGCGACCCACGCGCAGGATAACCAGTCCACCTACGAGCAGCTCAAGCTGTTCGGGGACGTCTTCGAGCGCGTGCGCGGCGACTATGTCGAGGAGGTGACCGACGAGCAGCTGATCGAGGCGGCGATCCGCGGCATGCTCGGTCATCTCGACCCGCATTCGAGCTATCTCGACCCCGATTCCTTCGGCGACATGCGGGTCCAGACGCGCGGCGAGTTCGGCGGCTTGGGCATCGAGGTCACAATGGAGAACGGCGTGATCAAGGTGGTCTCGCCGATCGAGGACACACCGGCCTTCCGCGCCGGCCTCGAAGCCGGCGACCTGATCACGCACCTTGACGGCGAGCCGGTGCTCGGCCTGTCGCTCACCGAGGCGGTCGACAAGATGCGCGGCCCGATCGATTCGACCCTGACGGTGACCATCCTGCGCGGCGAGCGGGAGCCCTTCAACGTCACGCTGACGCGCGCCGTCATCAAGGTCCAGTCGGTGCGCAGCCGGGTCGAGGGCGACGTCGGCTACCTGCGCATCACGACCTTCAACGAGCAGACCTCGCCCGGCGTCGAGCAGGCCATCGAGTCCCTGAAGCGCGAGCTCGGCGACGGCATGCACGGGCTGGTGCTCGACCTGCGCAACAACCCGGGCGGCCTGCTCGACGAGGCGATCAGCGTCGCCGACGATTTCCTCGATCGCGGCGAGATCGTCTCGACCCGCGGCCGCCACGAGGACGACACCAAGCGCTGGAACGCCACGCCCGGCGACCTCGCCGCCGGCATTCCCATGGTCGTGCTCATCAACGGCGGCTCGGCCTCGGCCTCGGAGATCGTCGCCGGCGCCCTGCAGGACCATCACCGGGCCATCGTCATGGGCACCAAGTCCTTCGGCAAGGGCTCGGTCCAGACGATCATCCCGCTGGCCCAGCACGGCGCCATGCGCCTCACGACGGCGCGCTACTACACGCCGAGTGGCACCTCCATCCAGGGCACCGGCATCGAGCCCGACATCATCGTGGCGCGCGCCCAGCTGGAGGAGATCCAGGGCGGCGTGCAGCGGCGCGAGGCGGACCTGCGGGGTGCACTGAGCAACGACACGCCGGGCGCGCCGGACGGCCTGGAAGCGCCGGTTCCCGACGCCCTTCAGGATCCAGCCCAGGATCCGGCCCAGGATCCGGCCGGCCCCCCCTCGGGCGGCACGGAAGGGGTCCCGCCGGGGGAGGTCGCGACACCCGGCGCCGCGGACGCGGCCCTGCAGGACTACCAGCTGGCCCGAGCCATCGACCTGCTGAAGGGGCTCTACCTGTTCAGAGAGCGCACCACCAACTGACCGTCTCGGTCCCGCTCTCGCCGCCGGCAGGCCCGGGTCTGCAAACCGTCCCGTGCACCGGCGGCTTCCGCGCTCTCGGCGATTCCGGTAGCCTGCCCGGCCGGAGCCAAGCGGCTCGCCGCGCGGGCTTCCGGCGCGGACGCACGGACGAGGGAGCGGCGGGCGGTGGGGCCGCCGTGCAGGCTTGGGCACAGGATCCTTGAACGAGGCTGGCGACAGGGTCCGGACCGGCGACCGGCCGGCCGGCGGGGCCGTGCGGCCGCCGCGGCGCGGCCGGCGGGTCCTGGCCCTCGCCTGGCTGCTGCTGCTGCTGACCGTCGGGGCCGCCCTGGCCTACGCCTTCCTGACCTATCGGCCGACCATTCCCGAGCCGACGGTGACGCCGGCGCCGCGCTTCGAAGAGGCGCCGGTCCCGCCCCCAGAGCTGCCGGACGATGTTCCCCAAATCGGCACGGGGGAAGGCGAGAGCCCCCCCTCCGGCACGCCGCCGGACGAGGCGACGGAGGCATCGCCAGAGGCCGAGCCCGCCCCGACAACGCCCGAGACCACGACGCCCGAGACCACGACACCTGAGCCGCCCGCCGTCCCGAGCGAACCGAAAGCCGAGGCCAAACCAGCCGAAGACGAGCCGCCCCAAAGCGAGCCCGCGGAGGCCGGCACCGGTACACCGCCGGCCGCGACCGAGGCGCCAGCCCCGGCCGACGAGCAGCAGGCCGCGCTGCCGCGCATCCAGGATCCGCCGCTGGCGCCACGCGAGCCGGCCTGGCAGCGCTTCGCCATGCCCCACCCCGAAGCCACCAATCGGCCGCGCATCGCGGTGGTGGTGACCGGTCTCGGCCTGCACGACGACCTGACCCAGCAGGCGATCGAGCTGCCCGCCGCCATCACCTTGTCGTTCTCGCCCTACGCGCGAGGCGTCGAGACCTGGCTCGCGCAGGCTCGGGCGGCCGGCCACGA
Source organism: Tistlia sp. (assembly GCF_040905785.1). Lineage (NCBI taxonomy): Bacteria > Pseudomonadati > Pseudomonadota > Alphaproteobacteria > Rhodospirillales > Rhodovibrionaceae > Tistlia > Tistlia sp. The sequence goes on along the minus strand of NZ_JBBDQW010000077.1, from coordinate 41,388 downwards.
GGTCATGCTCGACCTGCCGATGGAGCCGCAGAGCTACCCGAACGACGACCCAGGGCACTTCGCCCTCTTCGTCGCCAACAGCAGCGACCAGAACCTCGTCCGGCTCAGAGAGGTCCTGGCACGCGGCAGTGCCTACGTCGGCGTCGCCGCGGTCATGGGCTCGCGCTTCACCGCCGAGGCCGAGGCGCTGCGCCCGGTCCTGACCGCGCTCGGGGACCGCGGCCTGATCTTCCTCGACAACCGCGAGAGCGACACCGGCATCGCCGGCGCCCTCGGCCGCGAGCTCGGCGTGCCGACGCTCTACAGCGACCGTACCCTCGACGGCGAGTTCGTGCAGGCCAATGCGATCGACGCACGGCTCGCCCAGGTCGAGCGCCTGGCGCGCACCAAAGGCGTCGCCGTCGCGCTCGCCAACGTCTACCCCGTGACCTTCAGCCAGCTCGAGCTGTGGGCCGAGGGGCTGCGCGAGAAGGGCCTGGTGCTGGCGCCGGTCACCGCTGTGCTTGGCCGCCAGCCGCCGCCCGAGTGAGGCAAGCCATGGGCCATACGAGCTACGATCCGACCGCCGAAGCCAACCTGACCCGCGAGCAGGCCGAGCGCCTGCCCTACCGGCTGGGAGTCGGCATCATGCTGCTGGATCGCCGGAACCGCGTCTTCGTCGCCCAGCGCGCCGACATGCGCACGACGGCCTGGCAGATGCCACAGGGCGGCATCGATGCCGAGGAGGGGCCCCTACCGGCCGCCCGCCGGGAGTTGCGCGAGGAGACGGGCGTGACCACGGTCGAGCTGCTCGCCGAGAGCCGCGACTGGCTCGACTACGACCTGCCGCTCGACCTGGTGCCCAAGCTGTGGGGCGGGCGCTATCGGGGCCAGCGGCAGAAGTGGTTCGCGATGCGCTTCCTCGGAGCCGAGAGCGAGATCGACATCTTCGGGCCGGACCAGGAGTTCACGGCCTGGCGCTGGTCCCCCCTGCAGGAGGTGCCGGCGCTGATCGTGCCCTTCAAGATCGGCCTGTACCGCCGGATCGTCGAGGAGTTCGCGCCGCTGATCGAGCGCTGACGCCGAGCGACGCCTGCCCCTATCCGACAAGCGGAGCGCGGTCAGGCCGCGACGCCGTCGTCCTCGGGCAGCCGCTGCGCGCGGCTCTTCATCATCCAGAAGGCGCCGCGCGACATCCAGTCGGCGAGGCGGCTCTGGGGATCGAGGCCGGCGGCCTTGAGGGTCATGGAGGTCGCCCGGTCGACGTACTTGCGGCGGTAGATGCGGTAGGCCCGGCCCATGTAGGCATCCGACCAGCGCTTGCGGTCGTAGGGCTCGCCCTCGGCCGCGTTGGCGGCGTAGTACGCATAGGACAGCTCGTCGTCCTCGCTCTCGCGCATCCGCCCGAGCGCGATCAGCAGGCGGCGCAGCCGGCTGATGTTCTCCATGTCGAGGTAGCGCTTCAGGTGGTCGTAGAAGAGCTTGTAGTGGCGCAGCTCATCGGCCGCGACGCGCTGGCAGACCGCCCGCAGCACCGGCTCTTCACAGGCCTCGCCGAGCGAGCCGTAGTAGCTCGAGGTGCCGACCTCGACGATGCAGCGGGCGACCAGCTCGCCGGCGCGCGAGCCACGCACGGATTCGGTGGCATCGACCGAGATGCTGTAGCCGTCGCGGAAGCGCTGCACCGCGGCCGCGAAGTCCCAGTCGGGATCGGCCAGCGTCGCCCAGCGGCCGAGCGCCTCGCCATGCTGGACCTCCTCGGCGGCCCAGCGCTTGGCCTCGCCTTGAAACTCCGGATCGTCGCCGAACACGTTGCAGAGATATTCGGCGTAGTCTTCGCCGTTGTACTCGACCAGACTCGCCGCCTTGACGATCTTCAGCAGCTCCCCGTCGACCTTGCTGGGGTCGAAGCGGTCCCACGGAATGTCGTCAAGCGTCCAGTGCTTGCGGGACATCGCTTGCTTGCCCTTCCCTCTCCGGTTCGCCCTGCCGCCCCGAGCGGGGCGGGCACGGCGTTTCCCCAACGCGGGGGACGAGATGTAGGTTGCGGCCGGGCGCCCCGCAAGGCGGCGCCCCATGCGAAAGGCGTGCACCGGCCCTCCGACTCGCCCGCCCTTAGGGTAATATTAAGAAGAAATGCGGCCGAAAGGAAGCAGGCGCCCTCGCGCGGCCCCGGGACCGAACCCCGAACCGACCCGAAGGCCGGTCTTCAGGAGCCGGCGATCTTGAGCATGGTCTCGCGCAGCGAGATCTCCCGCCGTGCGGCGGTGCGGGCCGTCTCGTCCCTGGCGTCGGCCAGATCCTCGCGGGCGTCCTTCAGGCGCTGCTCGGTCTCGGCGCGGTCGATCCTGTCGACGGGCACCGCCAGCTCGGCCAGCACCGTGCAGCGCTCCGCCGTCACCTCGGCGAAGCCGCCGGCGACGAAGATCCGCTCGCTGAGCGTATGGCGCTCGTTCTTGTAGACCGAGATCACCCCGGCCCGGACGCTCGAGATCAGCGGCGCGTGGCGCGGCAGGACGCCGAAGTCGCCCTCCTCGCCCGGCACGACCACCATGGCGACGTCCTCGGACAACAGCAGCTCCTCGGGCGACACCAGCTCGAATGCGACCGTTTCGGCCATGATCAAGGTCCCCTGCTGGCCCTAGGCCGCCTCGGCGGCGAGCTTCTTGGCCTTCTCGACCGCCTGGTCGATCGAGCCGACCATGTAGAAGGCGCCTTCCGGCAGGTGGTCGTACTCGCCCTCGACGAGGCCCTTGAAGCCGCGCACCGTCTCCTCGATCGGCACCTGCACGCCGGGGAAGCCGGTGAACACCTGGGCGACGTCGAAGGGCTGCGAGAGGAAGCGCTGGATCTTGCGCGCCCGGGCGACCGTCAGCTTGTCCTCCTCGGACAGCTCGTCCATGCCCAGGATCGCGATGATGTCCTGCAGCTGCTTGTACTGCTGCAGCGTCTCCTGGACCCGCCGCGCGACCCGGTAGTGCTCCTCGCCGACCACGCCCGGCTCCAGGATCCGGCTCGTCGAATCGAGGGGGTCGACGGCCGGGTAGATGCCCAGCTCGGCGATCTGCCGGCTCAGCACCGTGGTCGCGTCCAGGTGGGCGAAGGAGGTCGCCGGCGCCGGATCGGTCAGGTCGTCGGCAGGCACGTAGATCGCCTGCACCGAGGTGATCGAGCCCTTGTTCGTCGTGGTGATGCGCTCCTGAAGGTTGCCCATGTCGGAGGCCAGGGTCGGCTGGTAGCCGACCGCCGAGGGAATCCGGCCGAGCAGCGCCGAGACCTCGGAGCCAGCCTGGGTGAAGCGGAAGATGTTGTCGACGAAGAACAGCACGTCCTGGCCTTCCTCGTCGCGGAAGTACTCGGCCAGGGTCAGGCCGGTCAGGCCGACGCGGGCGCGCGCGCCCGGCGGCTCGTTCATCTGGCCGTAGACCAGGGCCGCCTTGGAGGGCGAGCCGTCGGTCTTGATGACGCCGGAGTCCATCATCTCGTGATAGAGGTCGTTGCCCTCGCGGGTCCGCTCGCCGACGCCGGCGAACACCGAGTAGCCGCCGTGCGTCTTCGCGACGTTGTTGATCAGCTCCATGATCAGCACGGTCTTGCCGACGCCGGCGCCGCCGAACAGGCCGATCTTGCCGCCCTTGGAGTAGGGCGCCAGCAGGTCGATGACCTTGATGCCGGTGACCAGAATCTCCGACTCCGTGCTCTGCTCGACGTAGCTCGGCGCGGGGCGGTGGATCGGCGCGCTCTGCTTGGTCGTGACCGGGCCCAGCTCGTCGATCGGCTCGCCGATCACGTTGAGGATGCGGCCCAGGGTCTCGGGACCGACCGGCACGCGGATCATGTCGCCGGTGTCGGTGACCTCATGGCCGCGGACCAGGCCCTCGGTGGCGTCCATGGCGATGGTGCGCACGGTGTCCTCGCCGAGGTGCTGGGCGACCTCCAGAACCAGGCGCTGGCCGTCGTTCATGGTCTCCAGGGCGTTCAGGATCGCCGGCAGGTCGCCGTCGAACTGTACGTCGACGACCGGGCCCATCACCTGGGTGATCTTGCCCACCAGATTCTTGCCGGGTTTCTTGGCCATCTTATGCGAACTCCTTCGCGTCATTCGTCCTTCGGCTCGGCTGTGCGCCGGCCGGGGCGCCGCAGCGCCGCACTACATCGCTTCCTTGGCGGAGATGATCTCGATCAGCTCCTTGGTGATCGCCGCCTGGCGGGTCCGGTTGTAGACCTGGGTCAGGCGCTTGATCATCTCGCCGGCGTTGCGGGTGGCGCTGTCCATGGCGCTCATCCGCGCGCCGTGCTCGCTCGCCGCGTTCTCCAGCAGGCCCCGATAGAGCTGCACCGAGAGGTTCCGGGGCAGCAGCTGCTGCAGGATCTCGCCCTGCTCGGGCTCGTAGTCGTAGACCAGCCCGGGCGCCGCCTCGGCCGCCTCGTCCGCGGCCTCGTCGGGGGCGAAGGGGATCAGCTGCTGGCGCGTGACGATCTGGCTGATCGCCGACTTGAAGCGGGCATAGAACAGCGTCGCCACGTCGAATTCGCCGTTGTCCAGCATCGCCAGCATCCGCCGGCCGATCTCGTCGGCCCGCTCGTAGCTCGGGCGCGGCTTGGAGACGTCCTCGAGGGTGTCGACGATCCGCTTGGCATGGGCGCGGCGCAGCTGGTCGCGGCCCTTGCGGCCGATGCAGAGGATCTTGACCTCCTTGCCCTCGGCCAGCTTCTGGTCGATGAAGCGGCGAGCCTCACGCACGATCGAGGAGTTGAAGGCGCCGCAGAGGCCGCGGTCGGCGGTCGCCACGACGACCAGCTGGACCTGCTCGGAGCCGGTGCCGGCGAGCAGCGCCGGCCCGCCCGGCGTGTTGCGGTCCGCCGCCGCCAGCGAGCCGAGCATGCGGTCCATCCGCTCGGCATAGGGGCGCGAGGCCTCGGCCTGCTCCTGGGCCCGGCGCAGCTTGGCGGCAGCCACCATCTTCATCGCAGAGGTGATCTTCTGCGTGTTCTTGACGCTGCCGATGCGGTTGCGCAGTTCCTTAAGGCTAGCCATGACGCCTCAACAGGTCCCTATCCGTGCGACTCTCGCTTCGCAAAGCGCTCACCGGGCGCCTCAGACGAAGGTCTTCACGAAGTCCTCGAGCAGCGCCTTGAGCCGCTCCTCGGTCTCCGAGGTCAGGTCCTTCTCGGTGCGGATCGCGTCGAGGACCCGGCGGCCCTTGTCGCGCATCTCGCCGAGCAGCTTCTGCTCGAAGTCGTTGATCTTGTTGAGCGGCACCTTGTCGAGATAGCCACGGGTGCCGGCGTAGATGACCACGACCTGCTCCTCGACCGGCAGCGGCTTGTGCTCGGCCTGCTTGAGCAGCTCGGTCAGGCGCTGTCCGCGCTGCAGCAGGCGCTGGGTGGCGGCGTCGAGATCGGAGGAGAACTGGGCGAAGGCCTCCATCTCGCGAAACTGCGCCAGCTCCAGCTTGATCGAGCCGGCGACCTTCTTCATCGCCTTGGTCTGGGCCGCCGAACCGACGCGGCTGACCGACAGGCCGACGTTCACGGCCGGGCGGATGCCCTTGTAGAACAGCCCGGTCTCCAGGAAGATCTGGCCGTCGGTGATCGAGATCACGTTGGTCGGGATGTAGGCCGAGACGTCGCCTGCCTGGGTCTCGATGATCGGCAGGGCGGTCAGGGAGCCGGCGCCGAGCTCGTCGTTCATCTTGGCGGCGCGCTCGAGCAGGCGGCTGTGCAGGTAGAAGACGTCGCCCGGGAAGGCCTCGCGGCCCGGCGGGCGGCGCAGCAGCAGAGACATCTGGCGGTAGGCGACGGCCTGCTTCGACAGGTCGTCGTAGCAGATCACGGCGTGCATGCCGTTGTCGCGGAAGAACTCGCCCATGGTGCAGCCGGAGTAGGGCGCCAGGAACTGCAGCGGCGCCGGGTCCGAGGCGGTCGCAGCGACGATGATCGAGTACTGCAGGGCGCCGCGGTCTTCCAGGGACTTCACGAAGCGCGCGACGGAGGAGCGCTTCTGGCCGATCGCGACGTAGATGCAGTAGAGCTTGCTCTTCTCGTCGTCGCCCTGGTTGGTCGGCTTCTGGTTGAGGAAGGTGTCGAGCACGATCGCGGTCTTGCCGGTCTGGCGGTCGCCGATGATCAGCTCGCGCTGGCCGCGGCCGATCGGGATCAGCGAATCGATCGCCTTGAGGCCGGTCTGCATCGGCTCGTGCACGGACTTGCGCGGGATGATGCCCGGCGCCTTGACCTCGACGCGGCGCCGCTCGACGTCCTCGAGCGGGCCCTTGCCGTCGATCGGGTTGCCAAGCGCGTCGACGACGCGCCCGAGCAGGCCGCGGCCGACCGGCACGTCGACGATCGAGCCGGTCCGCTTGACCGTGTCGCCTTCCTTGATGCCGCGGTCGTCGCCGAATAGCACGATGCCGACGTTGTCGGTCTCGAGGTTCAGCGCCATGCCCTTGATGCCGCCCGGGAACTCGACGAGCTCGCCGGCCTGGACGTTGTCCAGTCCGTAGGCGCGCGCCACGCCGTCACCCACCGACAGCACCTGTCCGACCTCGGCAACATCCGCTTCGGCACCGAAGTTCTCGATCTGCTGCTTGAGGATCTCCGAGATTTCCGCAGCGCGGATGTCCATCACTGAGCCCCTTTCATCGCCAACTGGAGACGATCGAGCTTGCCCTTGAGAGAGCCGTCGATCATTCGGCTGCCGACCCTGACGACGAGACCGCCGAGCAGGGCAGGATCAACCTTCAATTCGATTTTCGCCGTGCCGCCGACGACCTTGTCGATCGCCTGCTGGAGCGTCTTGAGCTGGGCCTTGTCGAGCTCGCGCGCGGCGCTGACCTTGGCCGTGACCTCGCCGCGCCGGCGCGCCAACTCGGCGAGGTAGCCGTCGATCATGCCCGGCAGCGCGAACAGGCGGCGGTTGCCGGCGACGACCAGGACGAAGCGGCGGGTCAGATCGTCGACCCCGGCGCGGCTCAGTACCTCGCCCATCGCGGCGATCTGCTCGTCGCGATCGTAGAGCGGACTGCGCAGCAGTCTGCGCAGGTCCGCGCTCTCCTCGATCAGGCCGGAGAGGCCGCGCAGATCCTCGGCGACCGCGTCCAGCTTCTTGGCCTGGTCGGCGAGCTCGATGAGCGCCGTCGCATAGCGCTTCGCCAGGCCGCCTACAGGTGAGTCCTCGCCTGCCAAACCCCTTGCCTCTCCCTCGAACCGCTGACCGACCCACCGCAGAACACAGGGATCGTCGGAATGGCGCCTCAGGCCCTTCGGGAACGCGGCAGCGCGAGGGCTCGCGCGCGGCGGCTCCCGGCCGAAGGCGGCGCTTGGTAACACAGCCCCCCACCCACTGCAAGCCGACTCGCCCGCGGAAAATCGGCCTTTCGCTGCAGCGCGGCAAGTCTCGCCGAGGCAGCGCCAGCGGTGCGCCCGGCGCCCGCCGCCACGTCGGCTATCGAGGCTCGCGGCGGCCTGCCGCCCAGGCTAGTCTGGCAGGCGTGTACACCTTGCGGAGCCGCCGCGCGATGTCCTTCGCCACAACACCGAGTGCCGCCGCACCGGCCCTGCGCCCCGGCCTGTCCTGCCGCTTCACCCGCGCGATTCTCCGGCGGCCCGCCGCCACGATCGCCCGCGGCCTGCGCGCCGAGGACCTCGGCGACCCCGACCTCGTCCGCTTCGAGCGACAGCACGCCGATTACCGCGCCGCGCTCGAGGCCGCCGGGCTCGCCGTGACCCTGCTGCCGCCGCTGGACGACTACCCCGACAGCGTCTTTGTCGAGGACGCGGCGCTCTGCCTGCCCGGCCTCGCGGTCGCGCTGCGGCCCGGGGCGCCGAGCCGGCGCGGCGAGGCGGCGGCGCTGCGGCCGGACCTGGAGGCGGCCTTCCCCGACGTGCTGGACCTCCCCGAGGCCGCCAGGATCGACGGCGGCGACATCCTGGTCACCGACCGCGAGATCCTGGTCGGGCTGTCGGCGCGCAGCGACGCCGCCGGCGCCGAGGCCCTGGCCCGGGTGCTGGCGCCTTACGGCTACGCGCTGCGCCGCACCGGCACGCCGCCGGGCGTGCTGCACCTGAAGAGCGACTGCGCGACCCTCGGAGGGGAGACGGTGCTGGCGACGCCGCGTCTCGCCGCCAGCGGCTGCTTTGCCGGCTACCGGGTGATCGAGACCGCCGCGGGCGAGGCGGCGGCGGCCAACGCGATCCGGGTCAACGACCGGGTCTTCCTGGCCGCAGGCTTCCCGCGCACCGCCGAGCGGCTGGCGGCCGCGGGCTACGATCTCGCCGTCCTCGACCTCTCCGAGGCGGCCAAGCTCGACGGCGGCCTCTCCTGCCTCTCTCTGCGCTTCTCGGGGTAGGGGCGACCTGCTCTCTTGGATGCGGAGGTGCAGCTCGCGCTTCGTGGTTCGCCCTTCGACAAGCTCAGAGTGAAGGGCGAACCATGCCAGCGTGGGAGCGCCTGGCGCCGATCCGGCGGCCCTAGAAGAAGGAGTAGGGGTCGATGTCGACGGCCAGGCGGGCGCTCGAGGGCACCTTGACCGCCGCCAGCCAGGCGCGCAGCAGGCGCTGCAGCGGCAGGTCGCGGCGCGCGCGGACCAGGAAGCGGCGCCGGTGGCGGCCGCGGATCACCGCCAGCGGCGCCTCGGTCGGCCCGAGGACCTCCAGCCCCTCCCGGCGTGGCGCGGCGCGGGCCAAGCTGCGGGCCAGATCGTCGAGGCGGCGGGCGTCGGGATCGCTCAGGATCAGCGCGGCAAGGCGCGTGAAGGGCGGATTGTTGCCGCGCCGCCGCTCCTCGGTCTCGTAGGCCAGGAAGCCCTCGCGGTCGCCCGCGACCAGAGCGCGCAGCACCGGATGCTCGGGGTCGTGGCTCTGCAGGAAGACGCGGCCGGGCAGCAGGTCGCGGCCGGCGCGGCCGGCGACCTGCTGGAGCAGCTGCCAGGTCCGCTCCAGGGCGCGCAGGTCGCCGCCGGCGAGGCCGAGGTCGGCATCGACGACGCCGACGCAGGTCAGGTGCGGGAAGTGGTGGCCCTTGGCGACGATCTGGGTGCCGACCAGGAGGTCGATCTCGCGGTCGCGCAGCCGCTCGACCAGCTCGCTGGCGGCCCGCGGCCCGGTCAGGGTGTCTGAGGAGGCGAGCGCGATGCGCGCCTCGGGGAACAGCAGCCGCGCCTCCTCCTGCAGCCGCTCGACGCCGGGCCCGCAGGCCCGCCAGCTGTCCTCGGCGCCGCAGGCCGGACAGGCCGGCGGCAGCGGCCGGCCGTAGCCGCAGTGATGGCAGAACAGCCGGCCGCGGAAGCGGTGCTCGACCAGCCAGGCGGTGCAGTTCGGGCACTGCAGGCGGTGGCCGCAGGCGTCGCAGAGGGTCAGCGGCGCATAGCCGCGGCGGTTCAGGAACAGCAGGCCCTGCTCGCCAGCGGCCAGGGTCTCGGCCAGGGCCGCGCGGAGCGGCGGCGCCAGCCAGCCGGGGTTGCCGTCGGGAAGCCGCTCCGGCTTCTCGACGCGCAGGTCGATCGAGGCGATCTCGGGCAGCAGCGCGCCGCCGTGGCGGTCGGGCAGGCGGACCTCGCCGTACTTTCCGGCCTGGACGTTGACCAGGGATTCCAGGGAAGGCGTCGCCGAGGCGAGGACGATCGGGATCTCGCCGAGCCGGGCACGCACCACCGCCATGTCGCGGGCGTGGTAGATCACGCCCTCCTCCTGCTTGAAGGCACCGTCGTGCTCCTCGTCGACGACGAGCGCGCCGAGCCGGGGGTAGGGCAGGAAGAGCGCCGAGCGGGCACCGACGACGACGCGCGCCTCGCCCTCGGCGACGGCGCGCCAGGTGCGCCGGCGCTGGGTCGGATTGAGGTCGCTGTGCCATTCGGCCGGCGCCACGCCGAAGCGCCGCCGGAAGCGCTCCAGCCACTGCGCCGAGAGCGCGATCTCCGGCAACAGCACCAGCGCCTGCTCGCCGCGCGCCAGGGCAGCCGCCACGGCCTCCAGGTAGACCTCGGTCTTGCCCGAGCCGGTGACGCCGTCCAGCAGGGTCACCGAGAAGCCCCGCCCGAACTTGCCGGTCAGCACCTCGGCCGCCGCCGCCTGGGCCGCAGAGAAGTCGACCGGCGGCCGACGCCAGTCCGGTGCCGCGAAGGCCGGCGGCGCCGGCAGCTCGAGGCTCTCCAGCGCGCCGAGCGCGATCAGCTTGCGCACGACCTCCGGGGTCACGCCGGCGGCGCGGGCCAGTTCCCCGGCCGGCCGCGCGCCGCCCGCGGCGGCGGCCTCCAGGACCGCAAGGCGCTGCGGCGTCGGGCGCAGGCCCTCGGGGCGCGGCGAAGCGGCACGGACGAGCTGCCGTGGCCGCGGCGGCTGCAGCGCCGAGGACACGGAGACGACCATGCGCAGCACCGCGCCCGGCGCCGCCATCGTGTAGCCGGCGACCCACTCGACGAAGCGGCGCGAGACCGCGGGCAGCGGCGGCGCCGGCAGGCGCGCGCCGATCGGCTTCAGCCGCGCGGGGTCGGGCGCCGCGGCCGCGCTGGGGCCGCCGTCGGCGCCGATCTCGTGGTCCCAGACGACGCCCCAGGTCTCCCGGCGGCCGAGCGGCACCGCGACGAGATCGCCGGGCGCCAGCTCCGGTTCGCCGCCACCGTCCCGGGGCCACGGCAGGTAGCTGTAGCTGCCGCCCAGGGGCAGCGGCAGCAGGACCGGCAGGCTGCTGCCGGCCTCGGGCGCCCGCTCGGCCGCGGGGGCGGTGCTTTCACCGGGGCAAGCCATGGGTTAGAGTCTAGGCGAAGCTTCGGAGTCGCGGCAGAAGGGGAGAAGTCTGTGACGCAGAACCGCCGCGATCCAGCGGCAGAGCAGAAATCGGCCGAGGCCAGGCCGTCGGCAACCGGCGAGCCGCTCGCCCGCCAGGCGGTGGACGACGATCAGGTCGCGGCCTACCTGCGCCGTCACCCGGATTTCCTGGCCGAGCGGCCCGACCTGCTCGACGTGCTGAGCGCGCCGGCGCGCCCCGCCGTGGCCGCCGCCGGCCCCGGCGTCGTCGACCTGCAGCAGGCGATGGTCGAGCGGCTGCGCCATGAGAACGAGGCGCTGCGCCGCAGCCACGAGGACCTGCTGCTGACCCTGCGCAGCAACCAGCACGCCCAGAGCCGGACCCAACAGGGCGCCCTGGCGCTGCTGAGCGCGCGCTCCTTCGAGCACCTGATCGAGACGGTCGCCACCGACCTGACCGCGATCCTCGACCTCGACGCCGTGACGATCTGCGTCGAGCCGGCGATCGACAGCCCCTCGGAGGTGCGCACACGCGGCGTGCTGCGCGTCGCCCCCGGCGCGGTCACGGCGCTGCTCGGCCCGGGCAAGACGATCCGGCTGGAGGCCGAGCTGCCGGGCGACCCCTCACTGTTCGGCCCGACCGCGGGCATCGTGCAGTCGCAGGCCCTGGTCCGCCTGCAGGTCTCCAGCGCCACGCCGCCGAGCCTGCTCGCCCTCGGCTCGCGCCAGCCCGGGCACTTCCAGCCCTCCCAGGGCACCGAGCTGCTGGCCTTCCTGGGCCAGGTGCTGGAAAGCCAGCTCAGGGCATGGCTCGAGCTGCCGGAGTAGCCGGAGCCGCGCTCGGCCGGGCCGCGGCGCCCGACCTGCTGGCCGCCGTCGAGACCTGGCAGGCCTGGCTGCGCAACGAGAAGCGGGCCTCGGCCCACACGCTGGTCGCCTACACCGCCGATCTGGACGGCTTCCTGGCCTTTCTCGCCGGCCATCTCGGACAGGCGCCGGGCCTCGCCGACCTGGCGGCGTTGCGGGCGGCGGACTTCCGCGCCTGGCTGGCCGCCCGCGCCCGCCGGGGCTTGGCCAAGAGCTCGACCGCGCGCGCGCTCTCGACGGTGCGCGGCTTCTTCCGCTGGACGGCGCGCCAGGGGGTCATGGAGAACGCGGTGCTCCCCACCGTGCGTACGCCGAAGCTCGACCGGCCGGTGCCGAAGGCGCTGACCGCCGCCGACGCGCGCGACGCCGTCGAGAGCGTCGGCGAGCTCTCCGACGAGCCCTGGATCGCGCTGCGCGATACCGCCGTGCTGCTGCTGCTCTACGGCGCCGGCCTGCGCATCTCGGAAGCCCTGGAGCTGACCGTGCGCGAGGCGCCGAAGCCCGGCCAGGACGGCCTGACCGTGCTCGGCAAGGGCCGCAAGCAGCGCCAGGTGCCGCTGCTGCCGGCGATCGGCGAGGCGGTCGCCGCCTACCGCGCCGCCTGCCCCTGGCCGCTGCCCGAGGAGGGCGCGCTGTTCCGGGCGCGGCGCGGCGGGCCGCTTTCGCCGCGCGAGGTGCAGCGGCGCGTGCAGCTGCTGCGTGGCCGGCTCGGCCTGCCGGCGAGCGCGACCCCGCACGCCCTGCGCCATTCCTTCGCGACCCACCTGCTCGGCGCCGGCGGCGACCTGAGGGCGATCCAGGAGCTGCTCGGCCACGCCTCGCTCTCGACGACCCAGCGCTACACCGCTGTCGACAGCCGACGGCTGCTCGACGTCTACGCCGCCGCTCACCCGCGTGCCCGAGACTGAGACCAATCCTCGCGCGTTACGGGAGAAAAGAGGAACATTTCGCGCGATAGGTTTGTTTACCCGGTGACTTCGCCGTCGGCGAGCACCAGGAGTCCGTCCCATGTTCCGCAAGACCGCCCTCATCGTCGCTCTCGCAGCCCTCTCCCTCGTCGCCGCGCCCTGGGCCGGCACCCTCGACTCGCCGGCCGTCGCCGCGGGCAAGCCGGATCACGCCGGCAAGTCCGGTCAGGCTGGCAAGCCCGACCGTGCCGACAAGGCCGACCACGTCGACAAGCCGGCGAAGCGCTCGGACCGGCCGGCAGCCGGTGGCATCGCCATCACCGGCGCCGCCGCGGCCCTGATCGAGCGCTACGAGCGGACGGCGGGCCATCCGCGCCCGGAGGCGCTGCCGCCGGGCATCGCCAGGAACCTGGCGCGCGGCAAGCCTTTGCCGCCCGGTATCGCGAAGAAGCAGCTGCCGGCCTCGCTGCTCGGCCAGCTGCCGCACTACGAGGGCCATCGCTACTACTCGGTCGGACGCGACGTCGTGCTCATCTCCGAGGCGAGCCAGCGCGTCGTCGACATCCTGGTCGGCGCGCTCTGAGGCCGCGCCGGCTCAGCGCAGCAGCGCCCGCAGCAGCAGCGGACCCAGGATCGCCCCGGCGGCGAGCGTGGCGAAGGCCAGGCCCCAGCCGGTCGGCGCATCAGGGCCGGCGGCGTCCAGCACCAGGCCGAAGACCACCGGACTGACCGCGCCGGCGCCGAAGCCGAGCAGCGCATGGACGGCCATGGTCGCGCCCTTGCGCTCGGGCTCGGCGTTGAGCACGGCGCCGCCCGTGAGCGCGCCCGAATCGCCCATGACCAGCAGGCCGTAGGCGACCAGCAGGACCGCCAGCAGCCACAGCGGGGCGGCGGCGGCGAAGCCGAGCACGGCGGCCAGGGTCGCCGAGGCGCAGAGCACCAGGCTGACGAGCCGGCGGCGGCCGTAGCGCTCGGCGAGATAGCTGCCGGCGACGGAGGCCGGCAGGCCGAGCAGCAGCAGCACCGTCGCCAGCTGCGTCGCGCTGCCGCCGAACAGGGTTTCGCGGCCCTGGGCGGCCAGGGCAAAGACCAGGAAGGCGACGACCCAGGCGCGGAAGCCGAACAGCTCCCAGATGTGGCAGGCGTAGGACAGGTTGTAGGCAAGGGCCGCACGGTTGCGCAGCGCCGGCCGCAGGTCGAGGGGGTTGCGGCGCGCCGCCGGGTCGGCCGAAGCGGGCCTTGGCAGGGGCCGGGTCGCCAGCAGCACGAGGAGGCCGGCGCCGGCAGTCAGCAGGCCGGCGATCCAGAAGGCCGCCGCCCAGCCGAGCCGCCCAGCGACCTCGCCGGCGAGCAGCACCGACAGGCTGACGCCGAGGGAGAAGTGGGCGGTGTACCAGCCGACCCCGCGGCCCTGCCACTGCTGCGGCAGGCGGTCGCTGAGCAGGCGCAGGCCGACCATGTAGGTGCCGGCGAGGCCGATGCCGCCGAGGAGGCGGAACGGCAGGGCGCTCCAGAATCCCTCGGCCAGCAGGGCGAAGCCGAGCAGCGAAAGGCTGCCGGCCAGGCTCGAGGCGAGGTAGATGCCGCGCGCGTCGCGGGCGTCGGTGAGCGCGACCAGCAGCGGCACCGCGGCGACGTAGCCGGCGTAGTAGAGGCCGCCCAGCCAGCCGGCCTCGGCGTTGTCCAGGCCCCACTCCAGGCGGAAGGTCGGGATCAGCGCCGGGAAGGTGGCGTTGCCCGCCATTCCCAGGACCTGGGCGAGGCAGAGCAGGGCGACGAGCAGGCCGGGGCGGTGGCGCGACATGCGGCGGGTGTACCGGCCCGGCTGCGCCGCCGCCAGCCTGCTCGGGCTATTGCAGGGTCAAGAGGCAGTCCGCGTGCTGGGTCGTCCCCGGACTGACCAGCGGCAGGTGGGCGATCTTCACGGAATGCAGCTTGCCGTCGAGGTTGCTGTTCCAGAAGTCGAGGAACTGGCGGAGCTGCGGGAACTGGGGCGGCAGGTCGTATTCCTGCCAGGTGAAGGACTGCAGCAGGTGCGGGTGGTCGGGCAGGTGATAGAGGATTTCGGCGGTGGTTAGCCGCCAATCGCGCATCTGAAGACTGAGCGAAGCCATGAGCGAATCGGCCTCCTATCCCACGGTTCATGCGTCAACAACGACAGCATGGCGAGAAGAGGTTCCAGCCTACAAGGGGAATAATTAATGATTCCAGAAGGTTAGCAGCAGGCGCCGCGGACTGCTGCCAGAGGCCGGCTCACAGCTTGCGGAAGCGCGCCCCCGCGCCGCGCTCGATCGCCGCGGCCTCGAGCCGGCCGACGCCAATTTTGTGGCGCAGCATCTCGAGCAGGCGAAGCTCCTCCTGGCTGGCCTTGCCGTCGGCGGCGACCACGTCGACCGCCAGGGCGTAGGCGGTCTCCCGCAGCTTCTCCGGCAGCGCCCGGTCGATCATCTCGAGCGCCTCGTCGATGCCGTTCTCGTCGGCCAGCAGCTCGGCGCAGCCGGCCGCCGTGGTGCTGAGCGTGGCCAGGTCGTAGGCCTCGAAGACCGGCAGCAGCTTGATGATCTCGCTCATCACGCCGACCTCGGGGCCGGTCATCTCCGAATCCGCGGCCGAGGCCAGGACCATCGTGTAGATCAGGGCGGAATGGACGTCGAGTTGCTGGCTCACCGGCGTGGGGCTCCCGTTCGTGTGCGCCGTTAACTAGGGGCCAGCGAGGGCTCGGGTCAACCCGGCGCGGTATCGAGGTGCCGCGGGCGGCGCAGCCGAGCCCTGCCGTGCCGAGGCTCGACAGCGGCCCGGGCGCTCGTCACAGTGCCGGCCCGATGGAATCCGTGGTCAACGTCGTCCTGCCGGTCTTCGCGATCATGGCCGCCGGCTATGCCGCCGGGCGCCTCAAGCTGCTCGGGCCCGCGAGCAGCCAGGCGCTCAACGGCTTCGTCTTCTGGTGCGCCCTGCCGGCCCTGTTCTTCGGCTCGATGGCCCAGGTGCCGACCTCGGAGATCTTCAACTTCCCCTATCTGATCGCCTACGGCGGCAGCGCCCTGGCGACCTTTGCGCTGGCCCTGGCCGTCGCCGCCTTCGCCTTCCCGAACCGCTTCGGCGGCCTGTCGATGCACGCGCTCTCGGCGATCTTCTCGAACACCGGCTACATGGGCATCCCGCTGTTGCAGATCGCCTTCGGGGCCGAGGGCACGCTGCCCGGCGTCATCGCCACGGTGGTCAACGGCGCCGTGGTCATCGGCCTCGGCATCGTGCTGCTGGAATCGGACCGGCCGGGCGCAAGCTGGCAGCACATCCTGCGCGACACCCTGCTCGGGCTGGTCAAGTCGCCGCTCATCGTGTCTGCCATCGCCGGCCTGCTCTGGTCGACGACCGGCCTCGGCCTCGCCGAACCGGTGATCGCCTTCACCGCCCTGCTCGGCGCGGCGGCGGGGCCCTGCGCGCTCTTCGCCATGGGCCTGTTCATGGTCGGCAAGTCCTTCACGGCCGGGCTCGGCGAGGTCGGCTGGGTGACCTTCCTGAAGCTGCTGGTGATGCCGGCGATCGCCTTCTGGCTGGCCTTCGACCTGCTGGAGATGCCGCGGATCTGGGCGCTCTCGGCGGTGATCATGGCGGCGCTGCCGACCGGTGCCCTGATGTTCGTCCTGGCCCAGGAGTACGGGATCTACATCCAGCGCTCGGTCGCCGTGATCCTGATCTCGACGGTCGCCTCTGTGGTCACCCTCTCGGCCCTCTTCATCTGGCTGGGCATGGGGTGAGGGCAGGCAGCGCTGCGGTTCGTGCCGGCGGAAACAACGAGACGGCGGCCGCCCGGCCCCGCCGTTCGCCCCTGCCTCACTTCACCCCGAGCTCGTCGAGGGGCGCACGGGCCGCGGCCGGAAGCGGGCCCCTGGCACCGCCCGTGCGTCCCTCGACTGCGCCCCGGCGGGAGCGCTCGGGATGAAGCGGGTAATGTGCGGGCGGAACGAGCGAGACGGCGCTCCGCCTGTGACTCCGCCGTTCGCCCCTGCCTCGCTTCGTCCCGAGCCTCGAGGGGCGTGGGCGCGGGAAGGCGGCGGGAGCCGCCCTGCGACGGCTCAGGGCGCCAGGGTCTTGGCCTTGTAGCGGCAGAGGTCGGCGACGACGCAGGCGGGGCAGTCCGGCCGGCGCGCCTTGCAGACGTAGCGGCCGTGCAGGATCAGCCAGTGGTGGGCGTGCTGCAGCCGGTGCTTCGGCACGACCTTCTCGAGCCGGCGCTCGACCTCCTGCGGCGTCTTGCCGGGCGCCAGGCCGGTGCGGTTGCCGATCCGGAAGATGTGCGTGTCGACGGCGATGGTCGGCTGGCCGAAGGCGATGTTGAGCACGACGTTGGCGGTCTTGCGGCCGACGCCGGGCAGCCGGACCAGCGCCTCGCGCTCGGCCGGCACCGCGCCGCCGTGCTCGCGGATCAGCAGCTCCGAGAGCGCGATCACGTTCTTGGCCTTGGTGTTGAACAGCCCGATGGTCTTGATGAAGGCCTTCAGCCGGGCCTCGCCGAGGGCGACCATCTTCTGCGGCGTGTCGGCGACCTCGAACAGCGGGCCGGTCGCCCGGTTGACGCCGACGTCGGTCGCCTGGGCCGAGAGCACGACGGCGACCAGCAGGGTGTAGGGATTGACGTAGTCGAGCTCGCCCTTCGGCTCCGGCAGGCGCTCGGCCAGGCGGTCGAAGAAGCGGGCGGCCTCGGCTCGGGTCATCGGCATGGCACGGGTTCCCCTGGTTGCCGCGCCACCCTACCCGGGCCGCCGAGCCGGGCAAGCCTCGAGCGCACCGGCGCCGCAGGGTCTTACCAAGCGCCGCCGCGAGGCCATATCATCGGACCATGAGCGACGCCCAGGTCGAGCCCGGGCCGAGCGGAACCGGCACGCCGGTCCTGTTCGAGGCCCTGCTGACGCCCCACCGCAGCCTGAGCCCGCGCGGCTTCCTGCTGCTGATGAGCGCGATCGCCGGCGTCGCCTTCGTCGCCGGCACCGCCTTCTTCCTTATGGGCGCCTGGCCGGTCTTCGGCTTCCTGGGCCTGGAGGTCCTGCTGGTCTACGGCGCCTTCCGGATCAACTACCGCCGCGCCGGCGCCTTCGAGCGCCTCGAGCTGACTTCCGAGCGCCTGACCGTGCGCCGCGTCGGTCCCGACGGCGCGGAGCGCACCTGGCGATTCCAGCCCTACTGGCTGCGGGTCGAGATCGCCGACCCGCCCGAGCCGGACAGCCCGCTCAGGCTGCGCAGCCATGGCCGCAGCCTGGCCATCGGCAGCTTCCTGAGCGCCCAGGAGCGCCTCGACCTGGCCCGCGCCCTGCGGCACGAGCTCGACAGGCTGCACGGCACGGGGCCACCGGCCGCCGCGTCCGCGGTCGCCGCGCCGCAAGGCCTGGCGCCCGAGACCTGACGGCGCCAGTGCCTCAGAGTCCCAGCACGTCCTTCATCGAGTAGAGCCCGGCCGGCTGGCCGGCGAGCCACTTGGCGGCGCAGATCGCGCCCCGGGCGAAGACCGCGCGGTTGGAGGCGCGGTGGCCCAGCAGCAGCCGCTCGCCCTCGGCGGCGAAGATCACCTCGTGATCGCCGGCGACGTCGCCGCCGCGCAGGGTCGCGAAGCCGATCGCGCCGGCCTCGCGCGCGCCGGTATGGCCGTCGCGCACCCGCACCGAGGCGTCCTCGAGCGCGACGCCGCGGCCGGCCGCGGCCGCCTCGCCGAGCGCCAGGGCGGTGCCGGAGGGGGCGTCGACCTTGTGGCGGTGGTGCATCTCGAGGATCTCGATGTCGTAGTCCTCGGCCGGCAGCCGTGCCGCCGCCTGCTCAACCAGCGCGAGCAGCAGGTTGACGCCCAGGCTCATGTTGGCTGAGCGCAGGACCGGCGCACGCGCCGCCGCCGCCGCAACCAGTTCGAGCTGCGCGGCGGCCAGGCCGGTGGTGCCGATGACCAGGGCGGTCCCGGTCTCGGCGGCGAGGTCAGCGTGGACCAGCGTCGCCGCGGGCAGCGTGAAGTCGATGGCGACGTCGGCCAGCTCGAGGGCGCCGCGGGCATCGCCGGTGACCTCGACGCCGAGCGGCTGGCCGCCCGCCGCCGTGCCGAGATCCCAGCCCAGGGCGCGGCTGCCGGGCCCCTCGATGCCGGCGACCAGCCGGCAGTCGGGGTCGGCGCGCGCGGTCTCGACCAGGAGCCGGCCCATGCGGCCCGAGCAGCCGAGGATAGCGAGGCGAAGGGCGGTCATCGGCGGTCTCCCGGCGGGGTGGCAGGGCCTCTCGCGGCGAGGCGGGTGGCGGCAAGGCTGTGCTAGAGCAGGCACCGGGCGATGTCGAGCCCGCTCGGCCCTGGCCAAGCGGCCTCCGGCGGGGCTATCACCCTGTCATGGTCGATGCCGCGCCCGCCGAGATCCTGACCGAGCGCCTGCGGCTCCGCCCGCCGCGGCTGGAGGACGTCGAGGCGCACCTGGAGATGGACCGCGACCCCGAGGTGATGCGCTTCGTCGAGCCCCTGCCGGGGTCGCCGCCGGATCTGGAGGCGAAGCGGCGCCGCCTCCTCGAGAGGATCGAGAGCGGCTGGCCCGCCGTCGGCCGGCAGTTCTACGTCGCCGCCCGCGACGGCGGCGAGTTCCTGGGCTGGTGCGCCCTCTTTCCGCTCGAGGACAGGGCCGGCCAGCCGGTCGAGATCGGCTATCGCTACCGGCGCGCCGCCTGGGGCCGGGGCGTCGCCACGGAGGCCGCCGCAGCGCTGCTCCGCTTCGGCTTCGAGACGCTCGGGCTGGACCCGATCGTCGGCGTCACCGACCACGCCAACCGCGGCTCCCAGGCGGTCCTGGCCAAGGTCGGCCTGAGGCGGGCCGGCAACATCCGGGCCTACGGCGAGGACGTGGCCTTCTTCGTCGCGCACCGCGCCGGCTGGCTGGCAGCGCAGAGCGGCGGAAGCGGTCGATGACCGCCCGCGCGCCCGACGCCGACGGCTTCCTCGCGCTCTGGCCGACGCTGCTGCTGCAGCGCCGGCTGCCCGGTGCCGAGGCCGCCAACCAGGTGCTCGGCCAGCTGATCGCCGCGGAGGAGACCCAGAGGGCCGACCTGACGACCGACTACCGCGGCGACAACCTGCTCGCCCGCCAGCACCCGGCGCTCGACTGGCTGCGCGACTGCATCAACAAGACGGCGATCGACTACCTGAAGCGCTGCGGCCTGGCTTACCGGGTCGACTGGAGCCTGCACGGCTGGGCCAACGTCAATCGCTTCGGCGACTACCACGACCTGCACAACCATCCGCACGCCTACCTGTCGGGCACCTACTACGTCTCGGTGCCGCTAGCCTCGGCCAACGAGCCCCTGCCGGGGCGCGGCGACCGGCGGCCGGGCGCGATCTCCTTCTACGACCCGCGCCCGCAGGCAAACATGACCGCGATCGCCGGCGACCCGCAGATCGAGGCCGAGCACACGATCCTGCCGGCGGCCGGCACGATCCTGCTCTGGCCGGCCTTCCTGCATCACTTCGTGCATCCGAACCTGGCCCGCGCCGAGCGCGTCTCGATTTCCTTCAACCTGACCCTGAAGTGGCGCGACGACTACCTGCCGAAGCAGGACTAGCGGCGGGCGCCGGAGGCGGGCCGGGAACGGTTCGGCGAGGCCCCCGTTGTTGCGTGAGACGCTTCACGCAACCTCGGAAGGAGCAGCGCCATGAACTGGGACCAGATCAAGGGCAAGTGGACGCAGATGAAGGGCATGGCGCGGGAGCAGTGGGGCGACCTGACGGACGACGACCTCGAGCGCGCCGCCGGCGACCGTGACCAGCTGATCGGGCGAATCCAGGAGCGCTACGGCATTGCCAAGGAAGAGGCGGAGCGGCAGGTCGACGACTGGTCGAAGCGCAACGTCTGAGCGCAGCGAGGCAGGCGATCAGGCGACCCGGGCAGGGGGGCGCCAGCCGCCGCTGAGTCCGCGCGCGTCGAGCCAGGCGGCCAGCGCCAGGGGGTCGTAGTCCTCTGCGATCCACTCGGCCAGCGTCCGCTCGCCGGTTCCGTGCAAGCCCTGGCCCTGGCCGAGGCCCTCCTCGACGAAGTCGAAGAAGGGCCGCAGCCACTTCTGCTGCTTCTTCGGGAGGTGCAGGTAGGGCCAGCGGGCGAGCTGGCGGCGCGCCGCGGGCAGGCCGGCCCTGCCGTGGCGGGCGACGAGATGCAGGCCGGCGGCGAAGCCGGTCCGGTCGGCGCCACCGGAACACTTCATCAGCAGGGGCTTGGGCGCCTGCTCGAGAGCCTGCAGCAGCGTCAGCAGGGCGGCGCGATGGGGCAGGCGGCGGGAGCTCAGAGCGACGCTGTAGAGGGGCAGGCCGCGCGCCAGGCAGGCTGCCTTCTCGGCCTCGTACCAGGGCGCGCCGCTGTTCTCGCCGCGCAGGTTGAGCAGGCTGCGCAGGCCGTAGAGGTCGAGCAGCAGGCCGGTGTGGCCGAAATAGGCCTGGCCGCTCCGCGCCACGGACTCGTCGACCCAGTGGAAATGATGGATTCGCGCCACGACCCGGCCCCAGGCTCGCTGCGGCCCGCTGAGCGGGCGCAGCGGCACGGACTGGGGACGGATGCCCATGGCTATTCCGTCAGGTCCTCGAAGAACTCCTTGACCCGAGCAAAGAAGCCGGAGGACTCCGGGTGGTGGCGCGCCTCGCCGTCGCCGAACTCGGCGGCGAACTCCTCGAGCAGCTCGCGCTGGCGCTTGGTCATGTTGACCGGCACCTCGACGGAGACCTGGATGTAGAGGTCACCGCTGGCGGTCGAGCGCAGCACCGGCATGCCCTTGCCGCGCAGGCGGAACTGGGTGCCCGACTGGGTCCCCGCGGGCACCGTCACCTTGGCGCCGCTGCCCTCCAGGGTCGGCACCTCGACGCTGCCGCCGAGCGCCGCCGTGGTCATCGGGATCGGGACCCGGCAATAGAGGTTGGCGCCGTCGCGCTGGAAGAAGCGGTGCGGCTTGATCGACAGGAAGATGTAGAGGTCGCCCGGCGGCGCGCCGCGCACGCCGGCCTCGCCCTCGCCTGCCAGGCGGATGCGGGTGCCGTCCTCGACGCCCGGCGGGATGTTGACCTGGAGGGTCTTTTCGCGGTGCACCCGGCCGGCGCCGCCGCAGCCCTCGCAGGGGTCCTCGATGACCCGGCCCTGGCCCTGGCAGCTCGGGCAGGTGCGCTCGATGGTGAAGAAACCCTGCTGAGCGCGAATCCGGCCGCGCCCGCCGCAGGTCGAGCAGGCGACGGGGCTGGTGCCCGGCTTGGCGCCGCTGCCGCTGCAGGTCTCGCAGCCGACGCTGGTCGGCACGCGGATCTGCGCCTGCTTGCCCTCGTAGGCCTCTTCGAGGCCGATCTCCATGTTGAAGCGCAGGTCGGCGCCGTGCTGGCCGGTCTGGCGGCCGCCGCGCCCGGTGAAGTCGCCGAACATCTCGTCGAAGATGTCGGCGAAGCCGGTGAAGTCGAAGCCGCCGCCGCCGGGGCGCGGCCCCCCGCCCATGCCGTCGAAGGCGGCGTGGCCGAAGCGGTCGTATTGTGCGCGCTTGTTCGGGTCCTTGAGGACGTCGTAGGCCTCGTTGATCTCCTTGAACTTGCGCTCCGCCTCGGCATCGCCGGGGTTGCGATCCGGGTGGTGTGCCATCGCGAGCTTGCGGTAGGCCCGCTTGAGCTCGTCGAGGCCGGCGCCGCGCTCGACACCCAGCGTCTGGTAGTAATCCTGCTTGGCCATGGCCCCCGTTACCTAGAGCGAAGACGAACGGAAGCGGGGGGGGGGGGGGG
>NZ_JBBDQW010000077.1:0-19121 GCF_040905785.1 Tistlia sp. | reverse complement strand
GGAAGCGGGGCCGATCGCGATCGGCCCCGCTTGCCTGTTCAGCACCCGATCAGGCGCTCTTGCCCTTCTTGTCGTCGTCGACTTCCTCGAAGTCGGCATCGACGACCTTCTCGTCGGCGCTCTCGCCGCCCGCGGCGCCGCCCGCCGCACCGGCGGCACCGGCCTCGGGCGCCTCGGCGCCCTGCTCGGCGGCGCCGTAGATCGCCGCGCCGAGCTTCATCGAGGCCTGGGCCAGGGCCTCTGTCTTGGCCTTGATCGCCTCGAGGTCCTCGCCGTCCTTGACCTCCTTGAGATCGGCCACGGCCTGCTCGATCGCCGCCTTGTCCTCGGCACCGACCTTGTCGCCATGCTCGGCGAGGCTCTTCTCCGACTGGTGCAGCAGGCCGTCGGCCTGGTTGCGGGCGTCGACCAGCTCGCGCTTCTTCTTGTCGTCGGCCGCGTGCTCCTCGGCGTCCTTGACCATCTGCTCGATGTCGGCGTCGCTGAGGCCGCCCGAGGCCTGGATCCGGATCGCCTGCTCCTTGCCGGTCGCCTTGTCCTTGGCGCCGACGTTGACGATGCCGTTGGCGTCGATGTCGAAGGTCACCTCGATCTGCGGCACGCCGCGCGGGGCCGTCGGGATGCCGACCAGGTCGAACTGGCCGAGCAGCTTGTTGTCGGCAGCCATCTCGCGCTCGCCCTGGAAGACCCGGATGGTGACCGCAGTCTGGCTGTCCTCCGCAGTCGAGAAGACCTGCGACTTCTTGGTCGGGATCGTCGTGTTCCGCTCGATCAGCTTGGTCATCACGCCGCCCAGGGTCTCGATGCCCAGGGACAGCGGGGTGACGTCGAGCAGCAGGACGTCCTTGACCTCGCCCTTCAGCACGCCGGCCTGAATCGCCGCGCCGATGGCGACGACTTCGTCCGGGTTGACGCCGCGGTGCGGCTCGCGGCCGAAGAAGGTCTTCACCGTCTCGAAGACCTTAGGCATGCGGGTCATGCCGCCGACCAGGATCACCTCGTCGATCTCGTTCGGCTTCAGGCCGGCATCCTTGAGCGCCGCCTTGCAGGGCTGCACGGTGCGCTGGATCAGGTCATCGACCAGGGCCTCGAGCTTGGCGCGGCTGAGCTTGATGTTGAGATGCTTCGGCCCGGACTGGTCGGCCGTGATGAACGGCAGGTTGACCTCGGTCTGGGTCGCGGCCGACAGCTCGATCTTGGCCTTCTCGGCGGCCTCCTTGAGGCGCTGCAGCGCGAGCTTGTCCTGGCGCAGGTCGATGCCCTGCTCCTTTTTGAACTCCTCGGCCAGGTAGTCGATGATCCGGACATCGAAGTCCTCGCCGCCCAGGAAGGTGTCGCCGTTGGTCGCCTTCACCTCGAAGACGCCGTCGCCGATCTCGAGCACCGAGACGTCGAAGGTGCCGCCGCCCAGATCGTAGACGGCGATCGTGCCGGTCTTCTTCTTGTCCAGGCCATAGGCCAGGGCCGCGGCGGTCGGCTCGTTGATGATGCGCAGCACCTCGAGGCCGGCGATCTTGCCGGCATCCTTGGTGGCCTGGCGCTGGGCGTCGTTGAAGTAGGCCGGCACGGTGATCACCGCCTGCTCGACCTTCTCGCCGAGATAGTTCTCGGCCGTTTCCTTCATCTTGCCGAGGATGTAGGCCGAGACTTGACTCGGGCTGTAGTCCTTGCCCTTGGAGCGCACCCAGGCGTCGCCGTTCGAGCCCTTGACGATCTCGTAGGGCACCAAGCCCTTGTCCTTCTCGACCGTCGGGTCCTCGTAGCGCCGCCCGATCAGGCGCTTGATCGCGTAGAGCGTGTTCTCGGGGTTGGTCACCGCCTGGCGCTTCGCCGGCTGGCCGACCAGGATGCCGTCGTCGGTGACGGCGACCATCGAGGGTGTCGTGCGGGTACCCTCGGCGTTCTCCAGGACCTTCGCGCTCTTGCCGTCCATGACGGCGACGCAGGAATTGGTGGTGCCGAGGTCGATGCCGATAACTTTAGCCATGCTTCTTGCCTCTCTTGCTCCAGCAGACCGTGGACGGCCCGTTGAGGCGCCGCCGCTGAGGTCCCCATCCAGAGGGATTGAAGGACAGGCGCTCCGCCGCTGCGGAGGCCCCCGGGATAACCTTCCCGACAAGCCGGGTATATAGTGAGGGAGGGCAGGCGTACAAGGCGCGCCGAGGCGGCGCGGAGGGGCGCCGGGTCCCGAATCAGAGCGCGAGAATGGCGGACTGAAGCATGCCCAGCGATCCGATCTTCCGGGCCATCCTGGTCCTGCTCGGCCTCGACGTCGTCGTCGGAGCCATGCTCATGCTGCTCGCCCACGGCGGCTGGATCGACCCGGCGCTGGGCGATCTCGGCTTCGGGCTCGGCCTGCTCGGCGGCCTGCTCTACCTGGGCTTCCGCCGCTGGGGCCGTCGGCGCGCCCAGCCGGAACGAGCGCGCAGGCGAGAGCCGGGGGAGCGGCGTCCGTGATCGTTTCCGCCAGCTATCGCACCGACATCCCGGCCTTCTACGCCGACTGGTTCGCGCGCCGCCTCGAGGCGGGATGGGCCAGCTACCGCAATCCCTACAGCGGCCGCACGCACCGCCTGCGCCTCGACCCCAAGGCGGCCGAGGGCTTCGTCTTCTGGACCCGCAACCTGCGGAGCTTCTTTCCGGTCCTGGAACGGCTCGAGGCCGAGCGCCGGCCCTTCGTCGTCCAGTTCACCCTGACCGGCTATCCGGGCGCGCTGGAGCGGGCGACCCTGCGGCCCGAGGCGGCGCTGAACCAGCTGGAGCTCCTTGCGGCGCGCTTCGGGCCGCGGGTCGGGGTCTGGCGCTACGACCCGGTCTTCCTCGCCGACCCGACGCCGCCGGACTTCCACCGCCGGCAGGTCGAGGCGCTGGCGCGCCGGCTCCGCTCGGTGGTCGACGAGGTCGTCTTCTCCTTCGCCCAGGTCTACGCCAAGACCGCGCGCAACACCGACCGCGCCGCCGCCCGCCACGGCTTCGCCTGGCGCGACCCGAACGACGAGGAGAAGCGCGCGCTACTGGGCGAGCTGGCCGGGATCGCCGCGGCCGAAGGGCTGGTGCCGACCCTGTGCAGCCAGCCGGACCTGCTGTCCGCCCCGCTGGTGGCGGCGCGCTGCATCGACGCGGCCCGCCTGTCCGACATTGCCGACGTCTT
Organism: Tistlia sp.; assembly: GCF_040905785.1. NCBI lineage: Bacteria > Pseudomonadati > Pseudomonadota > Alphaproteobacteria > Rhodospirillales > Rhodovibrionaceae > Tistlia > Tistlia sp. Next base: position 15,970 of record NZ_JBBDQW010000077.1, on the reverse strand, counting down.
CGGCGGCAAAGCGGTGGCGGCGCGCCTCAAGGGCAACCGGCCCGGCTGCCTCTGCGCCGAATCGCGGGACATCGGCGCCTACGACAGCTGCCCGCACGGCTGCGTCTACTGCTACGCGGTGCGCGACCGGGCCGTGGCGCTGGCCCGGCAGCGGGACCACGATCCGGGGTCGCCGGGAATCGTTCCGGAGGCGGGAGAGAAAGCCGAGGGCTAAGCCCCAGGCCTTTGAGCCTCAGGCCTTGGTGTCGACGGTCGAGCCCGGCTCGGCGGCCTCCCCGCCGTTGCCCGCCGGCCCGCCCTTGGCCACGGCGACGCGCGCCGGGCGCAGCAGCCGCCCGCGCAGCTCGTAGCCGGCCTCGAACACCTGGGCCACCGTGCCCGAGGGCTTGGAGGGGTCCTGGATCTCCATCATCGCCTCGTGGCGGTGCGGATCGAGCTTCTGGCCGAACGGGTCGATGCGCTCGATGCCGTGCTTGGCGAAGGCCTCGAGCAGCGACTTCTCGGTCATCTCGACGCCGGCGATCAGGCTCTTGACCGCCTCCTGCTCGCGGACCTCCTCGGGCACCGCGCCGAGCGCGCGGCCGAGGTTGTCGGCGACCCCCAGGATGTCCTTGGCGAGCGGCGCCGTCGCGTACTTCAGCTTCTCCTCCAGCTCGCGCTGCAGCCGTCGCCGGGTGTTCTCGACGTCGGCCAGGGCGCGCAGCAGCTGCTCGCGCAACTCGGCCTTCTCGGCCTCCAGCTCGGCGATCCGCGCCGCCGGATCGCTCTCCGCCTCGGCGGGCGCCTCCTCGGCCTCGGCCCCGGACGTCGCCTCGCGGCTGCGCGCCCACTGGGATTGGCCCCGGCCTTCGGACTCGCCGCCCGGCTCGCGGGAAGGCCCGCGGGCGGGCTCGGGGGCAGACTCGGGGGCAGACTCGGGCGATGCGGTCTCGGCTTCCGGGCGTTCGCGCGGCTTCTTGTCGTCGGTCATGGGGCTTCCGTCGTTTCTCTCGGGTTCTCGTCGGAGGTCGCTCTCGAAGGCAGTCAGCCGAGCAGGCGGCCGATGACCTTGGCGGTGTAGTCGACCATCGGGATGATGCGCGCATAGTCGATGCGGGTCGGACCAACCACGCCGATGGCGCCGACGACCTGCTGCCGGCTGTTGCTGTAGGGCGCGATGACCAGCGAGCAGCCGGCCAGCCCGAACAGCTCGTTGTCGGCGCCGATGAAGATCTGCACGCCGGCGGCCGTCTCGGTCAAGCTCAGCAGGCGCAGCAGCGCCTCCTTGCCCTCGAGCGCGGCGAACAGGTGGCGCACCCGCTCCAGGTCCTCGATCGCCTGGATGTCGGTCAGCAGCTGGGCCTGGCCGCGCACGATCAGGGCGCCGCCCTGGACGCCGTCGGTCCAGTCGGCGAGCCCGGCCTCGATCAGGCGGCGGGTCAGCGCGTCGAGCTCCTGGCGGTGGGCGTTCAGCTCCTTGTCGATCTCCCGCTGGGCCTCGCTGAGCGAGCGGCCGCGCAGGCGGGAGGACAGGAAATTCGACGCCTCGACCAGGGAGGAGGGCGGCAGGCCCACCGGCACGTCGATGATCCGGTTCTCGACCTGCCCCGATTCCGTCACCAGCACGACAAGGGCGCGGCCCGGCCCCAGATTGACGAACTCGATGTGCTTCAACGTCTCGTCCTGTTTCGGTGCGACGACCAGGCCGGCGCAGCGCGACAGGTCGGACAGGAGGCTGCTCGCCCGCTCCAGGACCTGGGAGACGCTTCGCCCCGAGGCGGCGCACTGACCGTCGATGCGGTCGCGCTCGTCCTGCGTCAGGTTGCCGCCCTCGAGCAGGCCGTGAACGTAGAGCCGCAGGCCCTGGTCGGTCGGCAGGCGCCCGGCCGAGGTGTGCGGCGCCATCAGCAGGCCCAGGTCCTCGAGGTCGGCCATGACGTTGCGGATCGTCGCTGGCGATAGCTCCAGGCCCATCTTGCGCGACAGGGTGCGCGAGCCGACGGGCGCCCCGGTTTCGACGTAGGCATCGACGACCATCCGCAGAATCTCGCGCGATCTTGCGTTGAGCGCGGCGATGCCGCCGGGCTGCGAGTTGCGCGGGGAAAGGTCGTTCATTGCCTGATGGGAGACTTCCATGCCGGTGGCGGTTCGGGGCAGAGCCCAGATAGTCCTCGTTCTCCGGCCTTTCAACAAGGCGGACGAGGCGCTAGCGTGCGCCGCCGCGCCGAGGGGTCCGCCCGCGCGGCCGCCAAATCGAGGAGAGCCAAGATGCGTCCAAGCGGCCGAAGCGCCGATCAACTGCGCCCCATCGTCCTGGAGACGGGGGTCAGCAAGTGGGCCGAAGGCTCCTGCTTGGCGAAGTTCGGCGATACCCACGTGCTCTGCACCGCCTCGATCGACGAGGGCGTGCCTGGTTGGCTGCGCAATTCCGGCAAGGGCTGGGTCACGGCCGAGTACGGCATGCTGCCGCGCGCCACCGATTCGCGCATGGATCGCGAGGCCTCCCGCGGCAAGCAGTCCGGGCGGACCCTGGAGATCCAACGCCTGATCGGCCGCTCGCTGCGCGCGGTTACCGACCTGCGCGGATTCGGCGAGCGCCAGATCCGCGTCGACTGCGACGTGCTGCAGGCCGACGGCGGTACGCGCACGGCCGGAATCACCGGCGCCTACGTGGCACTCTACCAGGCCTTCCAGCACATGCACCGCCTCGGCGCTGTCGGCCGCATCCCGCTGTCGGAGCCGGTCGCCGGCATCTCCTGCGGCCTCTACCGCGGCACCGCGGTCCTGGACCTCGACTACGCCGAGGACCGCGAGGCCGAGGCGGACGCGAACTTCGTGATGACCGCCTCCGGCGGCCTGGTGGAGATCCAGGCGACGGCCGAGGCCGACCCCTTCAGCCGCGAGCAGCTCGACACCCTGATGGCGTTGGCCGGCGCCGGCATCGCCGAACTGGTCGGAATCCAGCGTCAGGCCCTAGGCGTAAGCGCCTGATTTTCCTATATCGGGGTTCATGCAACAGAAGAGCCTCGACGACCGCATCGTTATCGCCAGCCACAATCCCGGCAAGGTCCGGGAGATCGCCGAGCTGCTCCAGCCCTTCGGGCTGACCGTCGTGCGCGCCGACAGCCTGGGTCTGCCCGAACCCGAGGAGACCGGCCTGACCTTCGCGGCAAACGCCGAGCTCAAGGCGATCGCCGCGGCGGTCGGCGCCGGGCTGCCGGCCCTGGCCGACGATTCGGGGCTGGTGGTGCCGGCCCTGGGCGGCGCGCCCGGGGTCTACTCGGCGCGCTGGGCCGGTCCCGGGAAGGACTTCGGCGAGGCGATGGAGCGCGTGCGCCGCGAGCTCGGCGAGGCGGCGGACCCGGCGGCCAGCTTCGTCTGCGCCCTGGCGCTCGCCTGGCCGGACGGCAGCTGCGAGGTCTTCGAGGGGCGGATCGACGGCACGCTGGTGTTCCCGGCCCGCGGCGAGCGGGGCTTCGGCTACGACCCGATCTTCCGGCCAGAGGGCGAGCGCGAGACCTTCGGCGAGATGGAGCCGGGCCGCAAGCACGCCATGAGCCACCGCGCGCGCGCCTTCGAGCAGCTCAAGCACCGCCTGAGCGATGTCTGAGGCGGGGCCCGAGGCGAGGTCCACGGCGGGGCCCACGGCGGGGCCCACGGCGGGGCCCGCGGCGGGCGCCGGCGGGCGCGGCTTCGGCCTCTACCTCCACTGGCCTTTCTGCCTGTCCAAGTGCCCCTACTGCGACTTCAACAGCCACGTGCGCGAGGCTGTCGACCAGGCGCGCTGGCGCGAAGCCCTGTTGCGCGAGCTCGAGCACTGGGCGGCCGCTTACGGCGCCGGCGGCAACGCGCCGCCGCGCCTGACCTCGATCTTCTTCGGCGGCGGCACGCCCTCGCTGATGGACCCGGAGACCGTCGCCGCCGTGATCGAGCGGGCCCGCGCGCTCTGGCCCGCGCCTCCCGCTGACCCGGGGCCGGGGGGACTCGAGATCACCCTGGAGGCCAACCCGACTTCGGTCGAGGCCGGCCGCTTCGCCACGCTCGCCGCGGCAGGCGTCAACCGGCTGTCGCTCGGCGTGCAGTCGCTCGAGGACGAGGCGCTGCGCTTTCTCGGACGCCGCCACTCGGCCGCCGAGGCGCTGGCCGCCGTCGCCCTAGCGCGGCGCAGCTTCCCGCGCTTCTCCTTCGACCTGATCTATGCGCGTCCCGGCCAGAGCCTCGCGGCCTGGTCGCACGAGCTCGCCCGCGCCCTCGACGAGGGTCCTGAGCACCTGTCACTCTACCAGCTGACGATCGAGGAGAACACGCCCTTCCACGGCGCCTGGCGGCGCGGCGAGCTGGCGCCGCTCGAGGACGAAGCGGCCGCCGACCTGTTCGAGGCGACCCAGGCGCGGCTCGAGGCCGTGGGCCTGCCCGCCTACGAGATATCCAATCACGCGCGGCCCGGCGCGGAGTGCCGCCACAACCTGACCTACTGGCGCTACGATGACTATCTCGGCGTCGGGCCCGGTGCCCACGGCCGCATCACCCTGGCCGGCGAGAAGCTGGCGACGCGCCAACACCGCGCGCCCGAAGCCTGGCTGGCCGCGGTCGAGGCCGAGGGCCACGCGACCCGCAGCCGTCGGGCCCTGACGCGCGAGGAGCGGCTGGACGAGCTGCTGGTCATGGGCCTGCGGACGCGCGCCGGCGTGTCCCGCTCCGCCTTCCTTCGGGAAACCGGCGCCGAGCCCGAGGCGCTGTTCGACGGGCCGGCGCTCGGCCGGCTGCTCGAGGCCGGCTATCTGCGGCTCGACGCCGAGGGAATGGCCGCGACCGAGGCCGGGCGCTACCGGCTCGACGCTCTGCTGCGCCATCTGGCCGGCGCGCAGGTCCCCGCAGTCGCCTGACCCCCCGTCGCCTTACGCAGAGAGGCGGCGCCGGCCGGCTCAGTAGGCGAGCAGCGAGATCTGCGGGGCCTCGAAGGACCGCGGCGCCGGATCGCGCACGACGGCGCCGCCCGGCTGCAGCTCGAGCACGGCCAGGCCGCGCTCGAGGGTGCCGTCGGGCCGCAGGCGGAAGATGCCGTCGACGCCGGCGAAGCCGACCGGATTTTCCAGGCGCTCGCGCCCGATCGCGCCGTCCGCGGCGCTGCGCGCGTCGGCGGCGACGACGGCGGCGACCGCCATGGCGTCGTAGCCGAGCGAGGCCAGGCGCGGCGGCTGCTGGCCGTAGAGCGAGGCATAGCGGCGGCTGAAGACCTCCCAGGCGCGCGGCTCGGGGGCCGCGAACCAGCCGCCGATCAGGGCCGGCTCGCGCGTCAGGGCGGGGTCGTTCCAATTCTGCATGCCCAGGAACTGCACGTTGGCCGGGTCGATGTCGTAGTAGGGCAGCAGCGAGCCGAGGTTGAGCAGCTCCTCGCCGCCGGCGGGCAGCAGCAGTGCCTCGAAGCCGCCGCCGCCGCCGAGCGGCTCGGCACTGCCCTCGGCCACGGCCCGGCGTCGCTGCTCGGCGCGCCCGCCGCTCTTGGCGGCGGCGGCGGCGAGCTCGCGGACCTCGGGCGTCAGGTCGCCGCCCTGGGGGCTGTAGCCGACCGTCCGGGTCACCGAGCCGCCATGGCGCGCGACCGCCGCCTGCAGGGCCGCGACGGCGGCCTCGCCGTAGGCCGAGCGCGGCGTCAGGGCGGCGTACTCGCGCACGCCGAGCCCGGCCGTGAAGTCGACGACGCGGTCGACCTGCATGGCCGGGCTGATGCCCAGGGTGTAGAGGCCGCCGCCCGCGACGGCCTCGTCGCTGGAGAAGCTCAGCACCGGCACGCCGTAGGCCGCGGCGTCCGCCTTGATCGCCTGGGCCGAGCCCGAGAACAGCGGCCCGAGCACCAGCGCGACCTGCGCCTGCCTGGCCGCCTGCAGCGCCGCGTAGGCGCCCTGGGGCGTGCCCTGGGTGTCGTAGACCTCGAGCGCGAGGTCGTTGCCGCCGAGGTCGAAGAGCGCCATCTGCCCGGCGTTCAGCAGCGCCCGGCCGACCTGGGCGTTGGGGCCCGACATCGGCGCCAGCATCGCGACGTGGACCTTGCCGTCGGACGCCACGAGTTGCGCCCGCTGCGGCGCCGCGGGCGCCGCGGGCTCCGGCCTCGGCGCTTGCGCGGAGTCGGGCGCCCTCGTAGCTTGCGGCGTCTGGCAGGCAGCAAGGGCGAGCAGCAGCAGGCCGCCGACGAGGGGCGCGCAGCGGCGCGGTATCCGGCGCGTTTCTGGTGTCATCGGGATCCTTTGCCCTCGAAGAGGGCGCGTTCGAGCGAATGATGGGAGGCCAGGGATCTGAGCGTCGGGACGCTGCCGGGCCTGCTCGGCCACAGCCTTTATCTCGTCGCGGGCCCGATCGGCAATCTCGCCGACATCGGGCAGCGCGCCCTCGCGGTCCTGCGCGGCGCCGATCTGGTGGCCTGCGAGGATACCCGGGTGACGCGGAAGCTGCTGGTCGCTCATGGGATCGATCGGCCCCTGCTGTCCTATCACGACCATAACGCGGAGCGGGTCCGGCCGAAACTGATCGAGGCGATGACCGCCGGCAAGACCGTCGCCCTGGTCACGGACGCCGGCAGCCCGCTGGTCTCGGACCCGGGCTACAAGCTGGTCCGCGCCGTCCTCGATGCCGGGCTGGAGCCGACCGTCGTGCCCGGGCCCTCGGCGCCGCTCGCGGCACTGGCCGTCGCCGGGCTGCCCAGCGACCGCTTCCTCTTCGCCGGCTTCCTGCCGTCCAAGAGCAAGGCACGGCGGGACAACCTAGCCGAGCTCGCGGCGGTTCCCGCGACGCTGATCTTTTTCGAATCGGCACGGCGCCTGCCGGCCAGCCTGGCCGACTTCGCTGCCGTGCTCGGCGCCGAGCGCCCGGCGGCCGTCGCTCGCGAGCTGACCAAGCGCTTCGAGGAAGTGCGTCGCGACAGCCTCGGCCGGCTCGCCGCCCACTATGCCGAGGCGGGGCCGCCGAAGGGCGAGGTGACGCTGGTCGTCGGGCCGCCGGCGCCGCCCGCGGCGCCCGACGCCGACGATCTCGACACCCGGCTGCGCGAGGCGCTGGCCGGCGCCAGCCTGCGCGACGCCGTCGCCGCCGTCAGCCGCGACAGCGGCCTGCCGCGCCGCAAGGTCTACGAGCGCGCCCTGGCCCTGGCCGCCGAGGAGGAGCCGGAGCCGTGACCGGGCGGGCAGGTCGCCGCCGGGCCGCTTACGGCCGCGGCCGCGGCGCCGAGCGCTGGGCGGCCCTCTGGTTGCGCCTGAAGGGCTACCGGATCCTGGCGCGCGGCTTCCGCGTCGCCCAGGGCGAGATCGACCTGATCGCGCGACGTGGCCGGCTGGTGATCTTCGTCGAGGTCAAACGGCGCGACGCGCCGGCCGCCGCGGCCGAGGCGATCGGCGGCCGCCAGAGGCGGCGCATCGAGCGCGCCGCCGAGGCCTTCCTGCAGCGCCATCCGGGGCTGGCCGGCTGCCGCCTGCGCTTCGATGCGGTGCTGCTGAGCCGGCGTCGCCTGCCGCGCCACCTGGCCGACGCCTGGCGACCCTGACCCGGCGGGCCCCCTGGGCAGCCGCCCAGCGCAGCCGGCCGGCAGCGGCAGCTTGACGGAGCGGGCCGCCGACTTCAGCCTAGCGCCGGCCGTTCCCCTCCTCTGACACCCGGTGTCCGCCCTGCTCAAGCCGCTCTCCCGCCTTCTCCTGCCGATCCTCCTCCTGCTCGGCGGCTGCTCGCCGGCCGGCTTCGCGGTCGGCGTCGCCGCCTCGGGCGGGGTCGCCGCCTCCAGCGAGAAGGGCTTTGTCACCGCGGTCGACGACGTGGGCATCCGCGCCGGGCTCAACGACCGCTTCTTCCAGCGCGACCTCGCGCTCTTCGGCGACGTCAGCTTCGCGGTGGAGGAGGGGCGCGTCCTGCTGACGGGCAACGTGCCGACGCCGGCCGACGAGGTCGAGGCGGTGCGTCTGGCCTGGCAGCCGGAAGGCGTGCGCGAGGTGATCAACGAGCTCAACGTGCGCGACGAGAGCTCGCTCGTCGACCAGGCCCGCGACCGCTGGATCGCCACGCGCCTGCGGGCCGACATGATGCTCGACCGCGAGATCTCGGCGGTGAACTATTCGGTCGAGGTGCTCAACGGCCGGGTCTTCCTGCTCGGCATCGCCCGCAACCAGGGCGAGCTCGAGCGGATCAAGGCCTATGCCCGGCAGATCCCCTACGTGCGCGGCATCGTCTCCCACGTGCGGCTGCTGGACGCCCCGGCGTGACCGATGCGCCCGGCGCCGGCGCGGCGCCGCCATGAGCGAAGGCCGAACATGAGCGAAGGCACGGCCGTGAGCGACGGCCCGGGCGAGGGCCGCGAGGCGCTGGAGCGCCAGCTGCGCCGGGTCGGCACCCAGCCGGACGGCGGCATCGACCTGGCCGGGACGGCGCTGCTGCTCGCCGCCCTGGAACGGCCGCACCGGCCGCTCGCGCGCTATCGCCACCATCTCTCGCTGCTGGTCCGCGACACCGCCGACCTCGGCGGCGCGGCGGCAGCCGGGGGCGACCTCGAAGCCCGGGTCGCTGCGCTACGCGCCGTGTTGGTCGAGCGCTACGGCTATGCCGGCGACGAGGAGACCTACGACGACCTGCAGAACGCCAGCCTGCTGCGCGTCATCGACCGCCGCCGGGGCCTGCCGGTCGCGCTCGCGATCCTGTGGCTGCACGCGGCACGCGCGCAGGGCTGGCAGGCCGAGGGCGTCGACTTTCCCGGCCACTTCCTGATCCGCCTGCAGACCGGCAGCCGGCGCGTCATCCTCGATCCCTTCCGCGGCGGCACGCCGCTCGGCGCCGACGCGCTGCGCGGGCTGCTCAAGGCCGCGCAGGGGGAATCGGCCGAGCTGACGCCGAGGCACTACGCCGCCTGCGGCAACCGCGCGATCCTGCTGCGCCTGCAGAACAACATCAAGGTGCGCCGGCTGCGCGACGGCGCGCTGGAGGCCGCGCTGGCGACCCTCGAGTCGATGCTGCTGCTGGAGCCCTCGGACGGCCCGCTGTGGCGCGAGGCCGGGCTGCTGCACAGGCGGCTCGAGAACCTGGGCGCGGCGATCCTGGCGCTCGACCGCTTCCTGGAGCTGGCGCCCGAGGACCCGCGCCGGCCCGAGGCCGCCCGCCTGGTCGCGGAGCTGCGCGCCCGGCTGAACTAGCGCGCCCCTTCCTTCGGCTGGCGCGGGCCGGCGCTTTGCTTCCATGCCGGACGGTGCTACCGCTTTGCAGCCCTTCCTCCTTCCAGCCGGGTGTGCGCCGCCATGAGCCTAGCCGTTGCGATCCAGATGGACCCGATCGAGGCGATCGACATCGAGGCCGACTCGACCTTCGCCCTGGCGCTCGAGGCGAGCCGGCGCGGCCATGGCCTCTACCACTACCTGCCGCGCGAGCTGGCCTTCCGCGACGGCCGGCTCTACGCCCACGCGCGTCCGCTCGAGGTGAGGCGCGCCGCGGGCGACCACTTCGCTTTCGGCCCGTCCGAGACCCTCGACCTCGCGACCGTCGACGTCGTGCTGATGCGCCAGGACCCGCCCTTCGACATGGCCTACATCACGGCGACGCACCTGCTCGAGCACGTCCACCCGGACACCCTGGTGGTCAACGATCCGGCGAGCGTGCGCAACGCGCCGGAGAAGCTCTTCGTCACGCACTTCCCCGACCTCATGCCGCCGACCCTGATCACCAGCCACCGCGGCGAGATCCAGGCCTTCCGGAAGAAGCACGGCGACCTGATCGTCAAGCCGCTCTACGGCAACGGCGGCGCCGGCGTGTTCCGGATCAAGCCCGAGGACGAGAACCTCAACGCCCTGCTCGAGCTGTTCAGCCAGATGTTCCGCGAGCCGATCATCGTGCAGAAGTACCTGCCGGCGGTGCGCCAGGGCGACAAGCGGATCATCCTGGTCGACGGCGTGCCGGCCGGCGCGATCAACCGGGTCCCGGCCGAGGGCGAGGCGCGCAGCAACATGCACGTCGGCGGCAAGGCCATGCGCGACGTGCTGAGCGAGCGCGACCTCGAGATCTGCAGCGCGATCGGCCCGGCGCTGCGCCAGCGCGGCCTGATCTTCGTCGGCATCGACGTGATCGGCGACTACCTGACCGAGATAAACGTGACCTCGCCGACCGGGATCCAGGAGATCGACCGCTTCGACAGCGCCAACCTCTCCGGCCTGATCTGGGACGCCATCGAGCAGCGCCTGGCGGGCCGCGTCGACCGCCGCCTGCCCGAATAGGCGGGCTCGTCAGCTGCCGACCATCGCCGCGGGTCCCTGGAAGCGCCGGCGGTAGGCGCCGGGCGAGAGCGAGGTCAGCCGCTTGAACAGGCGGCGGAAGAAGGCGGCGTCCTCGTAGCCGACCTGCCAGGAGATCTCCTCGACCGGCACCCGGGTCCGCTCGAGCCTGCGCTTGGCCTCCTCGATGCGCAGGCGCTGGACATAGTCGATCGGCGTCAGGCCGGTGGCCGCCCGAAAGCGCCGCTTGAAGCTGCGCTCCGACAGGCCCGAGCGCCGCACCAGCTCCTCGACCGGGCTCGGCTGCGGGTAGTTCTCGGCCAGCCAGGCCTGGGCACGGGTGACCGCAGCGTCGCCGTGGTGGCGCGGCGGCTCGAAGACGACGTAGGGCGCCAGGCCCTCCTGGTGCCACTGCATGGCGAAGAACTTGGTCGCCGCCTGGGCGACCGGCACGCCGGCGTGCTGGGCGATCAGGTAGAGCGCCAGGTCGTGCCAGGAGGTCGAGGCGCCGGAGCTGACAAGCTCGCCGCGCCGCCCGCCGATCACCAGCACCTGTTCCGGGTGCAGCCGCACTTTCGGGAAGGTGCGGGCGAACTTCTCCCGGTAGCCCCAGTGGATCGTGCAGTCCCGGCCGTCGAACAGGCCGGTCTCGGCGAGCAGGAAGACGCCCGAGCAGGCCGAGCAGAGCAGGGCGCCGCCGCGGTGCTGGGCCGCCAGCCAGGCGACCAGCTCCGGGTAGCGGCCGGGCTGCCAGTCGCCGGCGATCAGCAGCGAGGGCACGATCACGATGTCGCTGCTCGGAAGCTCGGCGAGGGCTCGCTGCACGGTGGCGGGCAGGCCGCCCGCGACCGGCAGCGGGCCGGCGGCGACGCCGACGATCTCGACTCGGAAGGGCGGCGCGGAGCTCAGCCCCTCGCCGAAGCTGGCCAGGGCCTCGAGCGAGGAGAGCACGTCGTAGAGCCCGATCAGGGTCGAGAGCATGGCCTCGGGCAGCGCGACGAGCGAGACGTGCGGCGGCTGGTCCGACACCGGCGACTCCTCCCCGAAAGGGCGGCGGCGCCTCGCGCACCGCGGCCGGTTCTGGCGGGAACTGTGGCCGCTGCGGGTGCCGAGGGCAAGCCAGGGACGAAAGTGGCAGGAACGGACCGGTCGCGCGGGATACGCCTCTGAGACCGGGGCGCGCCTTCTGTCAGCTTCCGCGGCCTCACGGGCGATGGTCGCCCGACAGCAGAAGGAAGTCCGTTCCCATGGATCAGCACATCGTCGAGGCAACGCCAGCGGCGGCCGAAGCCGCCAAGCTCGAGGCCTTCGTCGGCAAGGCCGTCTCCGACCTCGCCGCCGGCTACGCCGGGGTCATGGTCGCCCTCGGCCACAAGCTGGGGCTCTACCGCGCCCTGCTCGGCGCCGGCCCGCTGACCTCCGAGGAGGTCGCCCGGCGCAGCGGCTGCGCCGAGCGCTACGTCCGCGAGTGGCTGAACGCCCAGGCCGCCGCCGGCTACCTCGACTACCACGCCGTCAGCGCCAGCTACGAGCTGGGCGAGGCGCAGGCCATGGTGCTGGCCCGCGAGGACAGCCCGGTCTTCCTGCCGCCGGCCTGGGAGGTCCCGGCCTCGATGTGGTTCGACGAGGCCCGCACCCTGGAGGCCTTCCGCACCGGCGGCGGCGTCGCCTGGGGCGAGCACGACGCGCGCCTGTTCTGCGGCGTCGCCGCCTTCTACCGCAACGGCTACCGCGCCAGCCTTGTGGCCGAGTGGCTGCCCGCTTTGGCCGGCGTGGTCGAGAAGCTCTCCGAGGGCGGCCAGGTCGCCGACATCGGCTGCGGCCACGGCCATTCCACCATCTTCATGGCCCAGGCCTTCCCGAAGGCGCGCTTCCGGGGCTTCGACGGCCACCCGGCCTCCATCGAGGCGGCGCGCGCCAACGCCGCGGCGGCCGGCGTCGCCGACCGTGTGACCTTCGAGGTCGCGCGGGCCGACGCCTACCCGAGCGGGCCCTACGACCTGATCTGCTTCTTCGACTGCCTGCACGACATGGGCCGGCCGGTCGAGGCGGCGCGCCACGCCGCCCGCACCCTGGCGCCGGACGGCACGGTGATGCTGGTCGAGCCCTTCGCCAACGACCGCGTCGAGGACAACCTCAATGTCGTCGGGCAGCTCTACTACGCGGCCTCCGCGACGCTCTGCTGCGCCCACGCGATCTCCGAGCAGGGCAGCCACGTGCTCGGCGCCCAGGCCGGCGAGCGGCGCCTGGCCAAGGTCTTCCAGGAAGGCGGCTTCGGCCGTTTCCGCCGGGCCCACCAGACGCCCTTCAACCTGATCTTCGAGGCCAGGATCTAGTCCGGCGGGGCGTCGTCGCGAGCGGGGCGGCCGGGGCGGAGGAACCCCGGGCGCCCCCGCCGACGTTTCACGGGTATTCCGCACCCCATGAAGGTCCCCGCCCGCCATGCTCCCTCCCTTCTTCGCGCTCTCCCTCCAGGCGACCCGCCTCGCCCTGGAGGCCCAGCAGGTCATCGCGCTCAGGATGCTGCAGCTCTGGAGCGGCGACCCCCGCAGCCGGCGCGAGAGCCAGCGCATGATCACCGAGAAGATCGCGGCGGCGACCGCCGCCTCGATGACCGCGGCGACCGCCATCGCGACCGGACAGAGCCAGAGCGAGGTCGCCCGGCGCGTCCTCGGCGGCTATAGCAGGAAGGTCCGCGCCAACCGGCGCAGGCTCGGCCGGTCCTGAGCCGCTCCCTCGGGCGGGCGCCGGCCGCCTCCGCCGCTGCCGAGAGAGGAGAGTGCCGATGCCGACGACCCTGGAGGGCGGCTGCCGCTGCGGCGCCGTCCGCTTCGCCGTCGAGAGCCACACGCCGCAGCCCTTCATGCGCTGCTACTGCAGCATCTGCCGCAAGACCGCCGGCGGCGGCGGCTACGCCATCAACCTGGGCGCGCGCTACGAGACCCTGAAGGTCGAGGGCCGGGAGGCGCTCTCGGTCTACCGTGCCGAGATCGAGCGCGGCGGGCGCTGCGAGATCAGCAGCGGCGAGCGCAACTTCTGCCGGCACTGCGCCACGGCGCTCTGGCTCTACGACCCGACCTGGCCCGAGCTGGTCCACCCATTCGCCTCGGCGGTCGACAGCCCGCTGCCGGCGCCGCCGTCGAGCGTGCACATCCTGCTGGCCGACAAGCCCGACTGGGTGGTGCCGCAGGTCGGGCCCGAGGACGCCTGCTTCCAGGGCTACCCGGAGGAATCGATCGAGGACTGGCACCGCCGGCGCGGCCTCTGGGTCGCGTAGGCGCGACCCGGCCTGCTGCCGGCAGCGCTTGACCCGCGGCCTGGGCTGCGGCAAGCCCGCTGTCCCGGCGAACCCCCCCGGGGACCGGAGAGACCTTGGACCAGCTGCTCCAGCTCCAGGACCCGCTCCTCCGCCACGTCCTGGCCGTCTGGCAGGCTGCGGGAGCGGGCGCCGTGCCAGACTACCGGGCGCTCGACCCGGTGGCGCTGGGCCGGACCCTGCCGCACGTCTGGCTGTGCGAGCGCGAGGCCGGCAGCGGGCGCTTCCGCTACCACCTGGCCGGCGAGCGGATCAACGAGGTCTACCGGCGCAGCCTGGCCGGCCGCTATCTCGACGAGATCATTCCGCCGGACGGCCTTGCCGTCGTGCAGCGGCGCTACGACGCGGTCCTCGACACGCCGGCGGCGGTGCGCACGGCCGGGCTCGTCTACCTGCGCAACCAGCGGACCTTCAGCGGCGAGCGCCTGGTGCTGCCGCTGCTTGGCGCCGGCGGCCGGCCGGAGCGGGTGCTCGGCGCCACGGTCTACGCGCTGCTGCCCGGCAGCCGTCCGCCCGAGCCGGAGCAGGTCACCCGGGTCGTCCGCATCCTGCCGCTCGAGGGCGAGCGCGGCTGGATCGAAGACCGCACGGGCGAGCGGGTCGGGACGCTCTGACACCGCGCACCGGGGCCGCGGCGCCCCGGTGCCGCCGTCACTCGGAGGCCAGGACCAGCCGCTCGACCAGCGCCAGCGCCGCCTCCTCGACCGCCGCGCGCGGGCGCCCCGGCCCGGCCTCCTCGAGCAGGCCGAGCAGGCCGTGGAACAGGAAGGTCGCCGCGGCGCCGGGATCGGGCAGGCGCCAGGCTCCGGCCCGCGCGCCGGCCGCGAGCAGCCCGGCCAGGCGCTCGCGCGGGCCCGCGCCGCCGCGCGCGCCGTCATAGGCGCGCGGCGCCTCGAACAGCAGGGTGCGCAGGGGCGCGCGGTCGAGGAAGACCGAGAGGGTGACCGCGGTCCAGACCGCGAGACGCCCGGCGTGCTGCTCCGCCGGCCGCTCGGCGACGACGGCGTCGAGCTCCTCGAGGTAGGCCTCCAGGAAGTCCTCGCGCAGCGCCGCCAGCAGCGCCTCCTTGGTCGCGAACTGCAGGTAGAAGCTGCCCTTGGCGACGCCAGCGGCCTGGGTGATCTGCTCGACCGTGGTCGCCTCCAGGCCCTGGGCCAGGAACAGCCGCTCGGCCGCCGCCATCAGCTCGCGGCGCCGGACCTCGGCCGGCTTGGTCCGCGGCTGACCGCCAGCTCGCCGCGGCGACGCCGTCGCCTGCTTGCTCTGCCCCGCCATTCTGCCGTCCCCGCCGGTGCGCCCTTGGCAGCTTTCCTTCTAGCCGATCCGGGCGCCCGGCGCAGCAGGCTTGCGGAATGACCGACGGTCAACCGGCCGGCGCCGCGTCCCGCTCCGCCGGCCGCTCGTCTTGCCGCTGGCACCCGCCGGCACTTCCCGGATAGACTGCAGTCGAACAGGGCGGGAACAACCGCCCGTGGTCGGATCTGCTCGGGGGATCGGGGCGGCATGGTCGCGCGGGTCGGGACGGTGGCCTTCCAGGGCATCGAGGTGGTCGACGTCGACGTCCAGGTGCGCGTCGGCGGCGGCCTGCCGACCTTCCTGATCGTCGGGCTGCCGGACAAGGCGGTCGGTGAGAGCCGGGAGCGGGTGCGCGGCGCCCTGGAGGCGATCGGCCTGGCGCTGCCCAGCGAGCGCATCGTCGTCAACCTGGCGCCCGCCGACCTCCTGAAGGAGGGCAGCCACTACGACCTGCCGATCGCCCTCGCGCTGATGGCCGCGGTCGGCGTGCTGCCGGCCGAGGAGGCGGCCGGGCTGGTGGCGCTGGGCGAGCTGTCGCTGGACGGGCGCCTGTCGCCGGTCGCCGGCGTGCTGCCGGCGGCGCTCCACGCCGCGGCCAGCGGCCGCGCGCTGGTCGTGCCGAAGCAGCAGGGCCCCGAGGCGGCCTGGGCCGAGGGCGTCGAGATCCTGGCCCCGGACTCCCTGATCGGCCTGGTCAACCACCTCAAGGGCGACCAGGTGCTGGCGACGCCGGTGCCGCGCCTGGCCGAGCCCCGGGGCGCGCTGCCCGACCTCGCCGACATCAAGGGCCAGGAGAGCGCCAAGCGCGCCCTGGAGATCGCCGCGGCCGGCGGCCACAACCTGCTGATGATCGGCCCGCCCGGCAGCGGCAAGTCGATGCTGGCGCAGCGCCTGCCCGGCCTGCTGCCGCCGCTGACCCCGGCCGAGGCGCTGGAGGTCTCGATGCTGCACTCGGTCGCCGGGCAGCTGAAGAACGGCGCGCTGCTGCGCCACCGGCCGTTCCGCGACCCGCACCACTCGGCCTCGCTGCCGGCCCTGGTCGGCGGCGGCCAGCGGGCCAAGCCCGGCGAGATCTCGCTCGCCCACCAGGGCGTGCTGTTTCTCGACGAGCTGCCGGAGTTCGCCGGCATTATGCAGCAAGCACACC